>DASPMT010000287.1:0-2184 GCA_035626935.1 Phycisphaerales bacterium
ATCTCTCTGCCACACGTTCTCGCGCACGGCGGCCTCGACCAGCTCGGCCCCCTCCAGCTGCGGGTTGAGCTTGCGGGCACGCTCGACCGCGGGCTTGATGCTCTCTACCAGCGATGCGATGTTGGGCGTCACGTGTGCGCCCTCGGCGGTCGCTTTCACCGCTCCGCACCTGCTGTGGCCCATCACAATCAGCACCGGCACGTTCAGGTGCTCCAGCGCGTACTCGATGGTGCCTGCCTCGTGCGGGCCGCTGACATTGCCGGCGACGCGCGACACGAATACCTCGCCCACGCCGCGATCGAAGACGCGCTCGACAGGGATCCGCGAATCGGCACAGGTCAGCACGACCGCGAATGGCTTCTGGCCGGCGTCGGCGGCGGTCTTGCGGCGGAGGGCGCCGATCGACGGGTTCTGCACGCTCCCGTCCATCCAGCGCTGATTCCCCTCACGCAGCATTGCCAGCGCTTCGTCGGCCGATTTAGGTGCTTCGGCAAGGGCCTCGGCCGCGCCGTCGGCTGCGTCCGCGTTGCTCTTGTGAGCCGGCTTGGGAATGGGCTTGAGAGCAGAGACCGGCTTTACCGGGGTGACCGGGGTCTTCGGCTCGGCGGTCGCGGGCGTTTTGGGCTTCTCGGCCGCCGGCACCGACTTGAGCCCGACGGGCTTGGCCGTGGGGGGCGGCGCATACTGGGGCTTGGCCTCGCTTCCATGCCCGGCGTCGGCGGGCTTGGCGCCGTGCCCATCGCTCTTGCCGTGATCGTCGGCGATGACGCTGGGCGCGAGGGCCAGGCAGGACCCGGCGGCGAAGGCGATGAGGGACAGGCGCGAGAAACGGATAAGCGACATGAATGGCTCCTGCAGCGAGCATCGGCAGCGCGGGCAAGCCGCTGCGTTTGCGGTGAAGTCCGCGTTCATGAAGGGACGGCGCGATCGGCGCAGGCTGACGCGCACGAGGTCTTATCGGGCCCGGCGGGTGGCGCTAAACTCCACGCTCGGCCCCACACCGGAACTCACACATGCGTCCATCGCTCTCCGCCGCGTTCCTGATCCCGCTGACGCTGTGCGCCTGCGTAGACGCTCCTCCGCGCGAGGCTGCCGTAGAACCGCTCGCCGCCGCCGAGTCGGGCCCTACCCGCGCCGACTTTGACCGTCTCGCGACGCTGGTCGAGTGGATGTCCGGCGCTTTCGACAGCACAGACCAGTCGAGGGCTGACCCGTCGTATTACGACATCCGCCTGCACATGGCGCCGATCTGGACCGACCGCACGGACGGCAGGTGGCTTTACGTCGAGCAGGCCATGGCGACCCAGATCGACAAGCCTTACCGCCAGCGCATCTACCGCGTCAGTGCGCTGGGCGGCGGCCGATTCCGCAGCGAGGCCCACGAGCTCACGGGCGACCCGCTCGCCTTTGCCGGCGCATGGAAGACCCCCGAGGCCTTCAACGCCGTTTCGCCCGAGCGGCTCACGCTCAGGGACGGGTGCGCGATCACCCTGACTGACGGAGGCGCCGCCTTTGTCGGCGGCACGCGCGAGCGCAGCTGCCTCAGCAACCTGAGCGGAGCCGCTTACACGACCAGCGAGGTTGTCATCACCCCGGACCAGCTCGTCTCATGGGACCGCGGTTTCGACGACGCCGGCAAGCAGGTGTGGGGCGCGACGCAAAGCGGGTATATCTTCCGAAAGCGCGTGAAATAAGCCGGAGCGATGCCGGCTCTCTAAAGAGTGCTGCTCCCGGCGCCGCCGTCGCGTCGGATGTCGTCGCCGGTCTGGGGGACGCCGTCGGGCCCGTCGCTCACGATCGTGAACGTACCGTCGGCGTTCAATTCCATCCGCAGCGGGCGGCCCCAACCGTCGCGCGTGGAGCGATGACCGCGCCGACCGGCTTCGGTCAATGAGTCCGGGAGACGGCCGTTGGTGCGCCGGAACCGCTCGATGTCGTCCTCGAGCATCGCCATGTGAGCGTTCGTCACCACGTGCGGCGCGATGCCGCCGCACATCACCCCGCCGCAGGAGATCAGGCCGGCCAGCCCGATGAACACCCAGGCGATGACGCCCCAGACCGTGCCGAGCAGCCCGAGGATGACTCCGGCGACGGCGAGGCCTCGCGGTTGCTTGCGGAGCCCAACCAGCGAGAGCACGAGCCCCACCGGGCAGAGCAGGCCGCAACTGAACCACCCCACCAGGG
>DASPMT010000288.1:0-4142 GCA_035626935.1 Phycisphaerales bacterium
GCTGCACGACCTCCGTCATGGTGCCCAGAAACACCGCCAGGAGCTCGGCCGTCCCCTGGCTGCCCAGGCGCTCCGCGGTGGTCGTGAAGCCGGCGATGTCGGTGAACAGGACCGTCAACTCCTTGTGCTGCGGCGCCATCGAGCTCAACGAGGGGTTCTGCACGAGGATGTCGACGACCGCCGGGGAGACGTAGCTCTTGAAGCGCTCTTCGGTCTTGCGGCGCGAGCGCTGCTCCACCAGCAGGCGGTGGAGCACAACCACAAGCCACCCCGCGGCCGCCGCCACCGCCGGTCCGGCGATCGACCAGACCACGTCGTACATGCTCCAGAGCACAGACGATGCGAAAACGCCCCACAGAAGCAGCGCACAGATGACCAGCACCGGCCCGGCCACCACCGACGACCGCACCCCGATCCAGGTGCCGACGAGCCCGAGCGCAAGCACCACCAGGAGCTGCCCCACCATCGGACCGGGGACACGTTGAAACCCCGTCAGGAGGCTGTTGCAGACAATCGCGTGGACGTGGACCCCGGGGGTGCGGGGATGGATGCTGGTGGCGACGAAGTCGGCCAGGCTGCCCGTAGCAGTCCAACCGACGAAGCAGATTGTGCCGGCCAGGCGCTGCCGGAGTTCGGAGCGGATTTCTCGGATCGATTCAACTCCCTTGACAAGCGCGTCAAGGTTCTGATGGATCGACGCCCGTGCGCCCTCGAGATTGCGCAGGTGATCCCGCATTTCGGCGGGGAGTTGATCGATCGGTGCATCCCTCTTCTGGAAGTTGATCAGTTCCTGCGCGTCACGGTTCGCGGCCGTGAGGAGTTCGACGGCGTCGGCCGCCGCCGCCGTCCAAGGCGCAGTGCCGACGGGGTGATCCGTCAGCGCCTTGCTGAGGGCTGTCCACGCTTCGACGCGGTCGCCGTTCATGGCCCCGAAGGGGATGTACACCTTGTCGACAGCCTCACGGATCGATCGGAGATTCTCGGTGATCGCCAGCGCAATGCGGGCGGGCTCGTAGAGGCGGCCGATGGGAACTTCCGCCAGACGCGGCGGCTCCCACCACGCCTTGGGCCGTGCGTGCGGGCCCGAAACGACGGGGCTTTGGCGGTTGTCGTACAACTGCCGCTGCCAGTCGTCGAGCGGGACATTGCCGCCCGAAACACCGCGCGGCCAGCTCGCAAGGTGCAGCCCGGCGACGTTGCTGCTCTCGACGCGCTGAGTGAACCCCGCCAGTGAGCGGACCTCGCCACCCGGCGTGGCAAGCCGGATCGAACCGGAATCGATTTTGACGTCCTGGTCACGAACGTTGAGGAACTCGATCGCGGCCGCGAGACCGAGCGTGGGCCACAGACGGTCGTGGTGACGGACCAGCAGCGGGATGCGGCGCGTCAGGCCGTCCGGGTCATAGGAATCGAAGGTCACGTTGGCGAGCTTCTTGCTCGCGGCGGCGATCGGCGCGACGGGAACACCGGGTTCGACAGAGAGCGGCCAAGGGGTGCCGAGCTCGCCGGGAGGGATGGCGAACGACGAGTCGCGCTCCCGTGAGAGCAACGTCTCAGCCGCCTCCCACCGCAGCCTGAGCTTGTCGATCTCTTTGCCGCGGTTAGCGTTGAGGTCTTTGAATGCGGGCAGGGACGATCGCACGTCATCGCCGACGCCCCCTTCTCCGTCCCACGGCCGTCCGGCCAGGTCAGGGCGGCGGGTGATGAGCTCGTAGAGCGGCGCGATGGGGACCTGGAACGTACCGGCGGCTTCTTCCGTGCGCTGGAATTTGAATGAGACGGCGGAGATCACCCGTCCGTGCCGCCGGATGGCGGCCCCCAGGATGTCGTCGTCGGGTATGTACGAGACGGACGAACCGGTCGCGACAGGACGGGGCGCCTGGCGGTCGTTGAGCAGCAGGTCAAGCGCGACGACCGACGTCCCCGCGTTGGAGAGCTCGTCGATCACCGCGGCAAGCTTCTCGCGGTCCCACGGCCAGCGTCCGACATTGTCGATCGCGGCGTCGTCGATCGCGATGATCGCGATCCGCTCCGACGGCTGGGCGTTGGCGGAGGCGAAGTGCTTGGCACGGAAGTCGATCGAGTCGCGCTCGAATTTGTCGAACGCCCCGTTGTACCAGACGGCGGCAACCGCGACCGTCATGGCGATGCCGAGCACCCATTGGATGCGCTGCATGGCGACGGCGCGTTTGCCGCCCGCGAGGGGCTTTCCACGGAGCCTGGCCCAGAGGGACATAGCCGCGAGGATACACGGCAGACGCGATGATTGAGCGGACTTGGCCGGCCGATGAAGCTGCGGCTAATGGTCCTTCTGCAGGGGCTCAAAGCCGGTGCCGCGGACGGCGACAAAGTCCTGCACCTTGGAGATCACGCCGACGAAGTCGAGCCCGGAGATTGACTGGTTGGCGGTTGAGTCCTCGGGGAGGAGGCCCATGTACGTGAGCTCGCGCGTGGCGTACCGGGCGCTGCCCCCCGAGAGGGTCATCATGACGCCCCCCTTGACGTCCAGGTAGCGGGCGAGCGCGTACGCCAGGGTGCCGCGCGTCATCGTGGCGTTGAGCGGCTCGTCGAAGCCCCGCGGGAGCAGGCCTTTTTCTACCGCAAGTTTCACGCGCTCGTCATAGGTCTTGGCGGGGTCCTCTCCGTACACAAACCCGAGCACCCCGTGCAACCCTTCATCGTTGGTGATGGCCGAGCGCTCCGGCAGGCGGTGCCAGAAGGCGACATCGCGGGTAATGTCCTGCGAGTTGTACGCGGTGTCCAGCCCGCCGGTGATCATCGACCGGGCGCACCCAGCTGCGCCGCACAGCACGAGCAGGCCGGCCGCGCAGAACGCAACGGGCAACAGGTTGGTGCGGCGGCTGAACATTGAAGGGCGGCAGGAGAAAGCGCGAACGGCGGTCAGAACGAGAGCGTGACGCCGAGGTACACAAAGTGGCGGACGTCGTCAGGCTCGGGTATCGCCGAACCGGGGAAGAAGACGCCGTAGCGGGCCGTAAGGGCGAGGTCACTGGTCACGCGCCAGTTTGCGTAAACGTCGGCCTCGGTGCCCAGGTAGCGGTCGCTGGTCGTCGGTTCGTCAACGGCCCCGTCGCGGTTGTACTTGAAGCTGCAGATCAGGTCTGCGCCGAGCTGCAGGTCGTGGAACGTGTCCGAGCTGCGGAAAGGAAAGGTCGCGGCGCCGGCCCGGAGAGAAACAAGGTTGGTGAGCGATGGAGCGAAGGCGACGCCCGTGAAGGCAAAACCGAGCGACGCAAAGCCGCGGTCGTCAGTCCCCGGCGCGTTTCCGCCGACGGTGTCGCTTGCGGAGCGCCGGTCGGGGTCGCCGCTGGCCGCCAGCAGCTCAATCTGGAAGCGGGTGTCCTGTTCGTCGCGGACGGCATAGGTGAATTGCAGGCGGCCGGCCCAAGCGTTCAGGTCCTCTCTGGTTTGGGGGCCAAGGAGGGGGTCCGAGGCGCTGTCGCCGGTGAGGTAGATGCCCTCAACCAGGTAGAGCCAGCGGTCGCTGAGCGACCCCTTGGCGCCGATGCCGAGGTAGACCCCTTCGCGCTGGAAACTCACGTTTGATAGACCGCCGATGCGCGAGCGGTCCTCTGAGTTGTGGTCGGTCATCCGCAGCGCATAAGCGAACGCCTCGTCACCCTTGTCGAAGGTATGCGAGAAGAGCCCGCCGTAATAGACGCGCCTGGTCTTCGCGTCGTAACCCAGCCTGCTGGTGTCGAAATCGGCGGTGTGGTCGGCGGTGATTCCGACGAGCAGCTCCAGCCGGTTGCGCCGGTCGAATTCGATCGTCGAACGCACGGCGTAGAGGGCCTCGGAGAGCGCCAGACCGCTGGCCCAGTCGACAAACTGCCTGCCGGCGCGCACGTTGAGGTTGGCATCGGTCTGCTCGTGGTGGTAGACGTCCAACGCGCGCCGCAGGTCGAACTCGTACCAGTAGCGGTCGGCGAACGGCTGGATCCAGCGGTCACCGCGCCCGTCGAACGAATCCCCTTCGGTGAAGTCGCGGTGGGTGAACTGCGCGCGGGCGTAGAAGCCGTGAACGCCGTCGATGTTGAGCCGGCCGTAGAGCGTCAACTCCGGCTGGAAGAGCGAGACGTTGTTACCGCCCGCCTGGTCAAGGGTCAGGAACGAGAGGGTGA
>DASPMT010000289.1:0-4435 GCA_035626935.1 Phycisphaerales bacterium
GATGGTTCGATCCGGAACGCTGACGGCTCGATCCGCACCGCGGCCCCTTCGATGCCCGAGGCTCGGGACAACCGCAACCTGCCCAACGAGAAGCCCACCAAGCCCGACGCTGTTGACCAGAGCAACAAGCAGGCAGACCTGGACGTGACGCAGGCGATCCGGAAGGCCGTCCTCGCCCGCGACGGGATGTCGATGGGCGCAAAGAACATCACGATCGTCACCGAGATGGGAACGGTCACCCTGAAGGGTGAGGTCGCGAGCGACACCGAGAAGACCACGATCGGCGAGATCGCGACGGCGAACGCCGCCGGGCGGACCGTCGACAACCAGCTGACGGTCAAGCCCGCGCAGTAACAAGTCCACGCACGCGGCGCGGACGCGGGAAACCGTGTCCCCGCTGCTTACCGGCCCGCGCCACTCGACCGTCGAAGCAGGGTGCGCCGAGATGGTTGGGACTGTGCGGGCCGGTTTCTTCTTCAAGACGGTTTGCGGTTCGAGTTTCAGACACCCGGCGCGAACGCGAGCCAGAACGGCCGACGCGCACCAACCAGGAGTACAGCAATGGCTACTTCAGTTTTCGGCATCTGCAGCAGCGAGTCCCAGGCCCGCACGACGATCGACCGGCTCAAGGGCGCCGGCTTCAGCGAGAACGACATCTCGGTGTTGTTCCCGGACAAGTCGACGACGCGCGACTTTGCGATCAAGCACAACACCAAGGTCGGCGAGGGCACGGCGGTCGGCGGCGTCGCGGGCGGCGCGGCCGGCATGACGGTCGGTCTTCTGGCCGGCCTTGGCGCATTGGCGATCCCGGGTGTCGGTCCGCTGCTCGCGGCCGGCCCGATCATGGCGGCACTGGCCGGCGGCGCCGCCGGCAGCATGGCGGGCGGTCTGGTCGGCGGGCTGATCGGCCTTGGCATACCCGAGTTTGAGGCCAAGCGCTACGAGGGCAAGATCAGAGAGGGCGGCATCCTCCTGAGCGTGCACTCGGAGAACAGCGACGAGACCAAGCGCGCCAAGGCGATCCTGGAGCAGAGCGGGCTGGAGGACATCACCACCGGTGGCGAGGCGAGCGCTCCGTCGAAGGCGAAGGACAGCAAAGACTTCCGCGACTCGCGGAGCCCCTCGGACCCGCGCCCGGCGTATGACCCGCGGATCAACGTGGTGGACCGAACCAACACCACCAATCCGACCCGCCCGGCGATGTGATCGACGGCGGACAGACAGCATCCAAATGCCCCCGATGCCACCCCCTCACCGGTATGGCGCGGGGGCTTTTTATTTGAATGGGAGAAGCGCGACTGCTAAGCACCGCGTTTCGCTTTGGTGTCAACGAAAAACACCCGCGCCGACCGTAAAGCCGACGCGGGTGCGTCTCTGATGCGTCCGTTATAAGCGGTTGCGGCCGGTTGGAAAAGGCGTCCGAAGGCGGTCAGGCGGCCAGCACGCGAAGCGACGAACCGAGAGCGTTCAGGGCGTTGCGTATGAGCTGCTGTGCCTGGCCCACGGTGACGCCGAGTCCCGAGGCGACATCCTGTACCGACTGGACAGCACAGCCCCCCAGACCGAACCGGCGTGTGACCGCCTCGGCCTGGGGGGGCGGGAGGCTCTCCAGCGCCTTGCGCAGGAGCTTCCGGCTCTCATGGCTGGTAAGCGCTTCCAGCGACGACTGCTGCACAGGCGCTGCGGGGTCCATCGCCCGGGCATCGGGGGACCCTGTGGGCGTGTCGCTGATGGAGGACTTGTACGCGTGGAGCAGGCCCAGCAGCGACGCGGCCCGGTCGGTGGAGATATCGAGCGCCTCGGCCAGCTCGGCGGCGTGCGGCTCGCGGCCGTGGGCCAGCGCGAACGAGCGGGCGGCACGGCGCGCCGTGGAAAGGAGCTTCTGCTGCGAGGAGGGGCAAGCCGCGCGGTCGCAGACCATCGCGTGCAGCTCGTGGATGATGCAATGACGGACCCAGGATGCGCCGTACGCGGCGAACGGGGCCTCGCCGGCGGTATCGAAGTTGCGTGCGGCACGCACCAGCGCCAGGTGCGCGATGGAGATCAGGTCGTCGGTATCGATGCCGCGGCCGATGAACCCGCGAGCGATCGAGGCCGCGAGGGCGCGGTGGTTCTCGACGAGCTTGGCCTGCTCTTCGGTGAGCTGATTGCTCTGGTTGGTTGTGTTGGTAGACATGTCAGAATCATCCCCATGCGCCTTGCGGCGCCGGTGAACGCGCTGTAAAAAGCGGCTCACGGGGTTGTCACCCTAAGGGCCGCGACGCGCGTGTTGCAATCACGCGCGATCGCGTGCGCCGACATCAACGTACGTTCACTCGCGGCTCACCGGACCGGGTGGCCGGCGACAGCACAGCGGGGGTGCAGCGCCGCGTTCGACGCTGGCGATCTTTGATCGATCACGACAGCACCCGCTCCCGAGTTCCCGCCCATGGCCTGGTTGCTGCCGATCCTGATCCACGCGCTGGCGTGTCTCATCGCCGTGGCCGACGTCACGGCATGCCCGATGACAGCGCGGGCGCGCACGGCCTGGTTGACGGCGGTGCTTCTTCTGCCGGTGATCGGTGCCGCGGCGTACGCCGTGTGGGGACGCCGCATGCGGCGGTGCGGAGAAACAGCTGAGCCGGGTGTACAGACAGGGAAGTGACCGCAGACGCGGCTACGATCGACCCCTTCCGCGGCCGGGACGGCGGCGTCCGGCGCGTGCGGGGCGGTAACTCAATTGGTAGAGTGCCAGCTTTGCAAGCTGGAAGTTGAGGGTTCGAGTCCCTTCCGCTCCATTCCACTCCCTTTCCCGTTTTCTCACCTCCAGCTTGTCCACATCGCTCTGGATCAAGCCGGTGCACCACGCCCTCGTTCCTGCTTCCGCGTCGCGCCACGTCGAGTGTGCGCCGGCCTTGGATCGCTCCGACCTTGCCGCCGGCTGCCGCCGCCGAGCTCAACGGCCGGGCGTTTCTTCGACGCCCCCAATCGTGATCCGCACGGGCCGGATCGTCCCATCGGCGTTGAACTCCATGCGGTCGATACAGACCACGCGCCGGTTGGCGTCCGTTTCCCCTAGCGGACGGCGGTGGTAAACGATGTACGTGTCCTGCTCGCCATCACCGTCGCAATCGGGCAGAAAGGCGACGCTGTGGTGCCCTGCGCCCGTTGCGACCGACGGGTCCTGCTCGAGCACCTTGCCGATCCGCTCGAAGGGTCCGAGCGGGGAGTCGCCCACCGCGTACGCCACCGAGTAGTCCGGTCCCGTCCACGCGCCCTCCGACCACATGAAATAGAGCCGTCGCCTGCCCGTGGCATCGGTGCGCCGGAACATGAAGGGGCCCTCGACGTAACCCTTTGTGGCGATCTCCTTGTAGGTCGTTCCGTCGTCGAACGGAACAAGGGTCTTGAAGTCGTTGGCCAGCTTCGCGATGTTGCAGCGGCGCCAGCCGCCGTAGACGATGTACCACTGACCGTCGTCGTCTTTCCAGACGTGCTGATCGATCGGCTGCGCCCCGTTGTGCACGCGGTCGATCAGCGGCTTGCCCAAGAGGTCCTTGAACGGGCCGGCCGGCGAGTCGGCGACCGCGACGCCGATACCCCCGATCACGCGTTCCTGCGACCACTCGCCCCGGAGTTGGATGTCGTTGGCGCTGAAGAAGAGGTAGAAGCGGGCGTCTTTCTCCACTACCGACGGCGCCCAGAGAGCCCGCTTCACCCAGGGCACGTCGGCGGCGCGAAGGATGTGCGGGTGCGCGGTCCAGTTCACCAGGTCGGTTGAGGAGAAGGCGTCCAGATGGACCTGTTGGCTGTACGGCGCTGAGTACGTCGGATAGATGTAGACGCACCGTTGCGCTCCATCCTCCACCACAACGGCTTCAGGATCGGCGTACCAGCCGGGAAGGATGGGGTTGCCGGACCGGCGAGGGAGCACCGGAGCGCACGCCGCAACGGAGAGAGAGATCAGTACCAGAAGAAGGTGACGCACGCCCGGAGTCTACCGCCGCCGGGGCCGACAGCGAGCAACCGTCAGAAGGGCTTTCCGCCGAGGTTCTTCCCCTTCTTGCTCTTCTTGTTCGCTCGCACTCCGGGCATGCCCGCCTTGCGCTCCGGTGCTGCACCTCCGCCGGACGATCTGGGGGCGCCGTCGACGTCGCCGCGGCGGACCTTTGTCGCTCCACCCTTGCCGGCCGTGACGCCGGTGGCCTTCACCTTGCCGCTCTTGAGCAGAGCGACCTGGTCGCGCAGCCGCGCGGCCTTCTCGAACTCCATCTGACTGGCGGCCTCGAGCATCTCCTCCTCGAGCATGCGGGTCAGCTCGGCGACCTCGAACTCCGGCTCGCTCTGACGGACGGCGTCGCGCACGGCCCGGCTCGCCTTCAGCTCGCTCTCCATCCCCTCGCGGATCGCCTTGATGATCGTTCTGGGCGTGATGCCGTGCTCGGCGTTGTACGCG
>DASPMT010000290.1:0-2628 GCA_035626935.1 Phycisphaerales bacterium
CCACGTTCGACAGCGCCTCGGCGTCGGCTTCGATGAACCGCTCGCGCGCCGCGGCCGGCAGCGTCCGGGCGAGCTGGCGGATGATGCCGATCTCCATGCCGGCCAGGCCGCAGATGTAGACCAGGCAACGCTCGCTCGCCAGAAGCGGCTCGAGTAACGCGTAGTCGCTGGCGATCCGGTCCTGAACGTACATGGGGCCCATCGCCGCTCCACCGGTGTTCGACTCGTTCGGCTCGCGCGAGATCGCCGTGATGTACGTGAAGTTGCCGTGCTTCGCCGCCATCTCGCGGAGCCACTTGTCGTACAACAGGTCGGTCGCGTAGGGCGACCCCATCACCAGCGCGACGCGGCTCTGCACGCCGCTCTCAAGCAGGTCGGCGATCATGCCGCGGAAGGGCGCGATGCCGGTGCCGGTGGCGAAGAAGACGTAATCATGGGCGGCCGCGTCCACCGGCAGCACGAACCGCTTGCCGTTGGGGCCTGTGAGGCGGACCTTGTCACCCACCTTGCGGTCGCACAGCCAGTTGCTGGCGACGCCCAGAAAGAGGCCGCCGCCGTTCCAGTCCTCGTCGATCAGCCGCTTGACGGTGGTGCTGATCACCGCGCCCTTGCCGTCCTCGCCCCGCGTGGGGCTCGCCAGCGAGTAGAGCCGTAGCTTGTGCTCGCGCCCGTCCTTGTCGACGCCGTCGGGCAGCACGCCGATCGCCTGGCCCGGCACGCAACGTCCCACCAGCTCGGTTCCGCTGACGTCGAACTCGACGTGGCGCGTGAACCCCGCTGCCTTGCGGCCCGCGGTGCACGGCTCGTTCCGGACGATCGTGCCGATCGCCGGCGCCGCGGGCTTGTACAGGTGCATCTGCGCCGCACGCAGCGGGATGTCGGGGCCGGTGGACATGCCGCAACGATTGACCGCCCCGAGGGGGGCGGTCAACTGGGGAGCGTCAGATGTTTGCGGCCTCACCCGCCGCCCGGGAACGCGCGGGCTCGGTTGCAGTTGCACGGGTGATTGGAGGGCAGCGAGTTGTAGAACTGGTTCAGGGCGGCGTTGACCCCGTTGGTCTGGTTGTAGTGGTCGGCGATCGCGTTGTTCAGCGCGGTGTTGAGCGCGCCCGAGGGGAGGCACTCAGCCGAATTGGCCGCGAGCGCCAGCACGGTGTCTCGCATCATGCGCCGGAACGTCGGGCTCGCCGCGGCTGTCCGCGAATAGCCGGTTGCCAGCCAGATCGGGTCCACGCCGGGTATCGGCGTCACCTTGTGCCCGGCCTGCGTGATGGGGAACGACGCCGCGGCGTTGAAGCCGCCCTCGCCGCCCAGAGCGTTGGACGCGGCGCCAGGCCCGTACGCCGTCGAGGTCACCACGGGGAACATGTTGGACGAGTCGGTGGGACGGACGGTCACCGTCGTCGTCTGGTTGTTGGTCCTGCCGGTGAGCACCACCTGGCCATCGACGAAGGCGACACCGCTGGGCTGGAAGCTCGTCGAGACTGACCCGCCGGAACCCGCGGTGAAGTCGCCGTCGGCGACCGACCAGGCGTTGGCGATGAAGTTCGTGCGCGGGTCCACCTCGAGCAGCACCATGCCGGGGACGGCGCCGCTGGTGAGGTTGAACTGGGCCGCGACGAACATGGTGCCGCGGCTGTTGGCGCCCGTCAGGCCGCCGCCCGCTGCGAGCGCCGGGAACGACATGACCTGCTGGGCGTAGACGGCGCCGCCGCGCAGCGACGGCGGCGTCAGCGAGAAGATACCGAAGTTGCCCGTCGTGTCGCCGGCGAAGACGCCGGTGGCGGGGTTCACGCCCGAGGCGTACAGCGTGCCATCGAGGCTGCCCAGACCGTCGAGCGAATAAGCCGAGTCGATGAAGTGTCCGCCGCCCTCGCCGCCAGGCACGTATACGTGCAGCGGGGCGAGCGTCCCCATGATCGTCCAGCGACGTTGGCTGGGGTTCCACTGGCGCAGCGCCATCGTGCCCGAGGCGTAGCCCGGGCCCGCGCTGTCGTCGATCGCCACCACCGCGGGCCCGTTCGAGGTGTTGACCAGCGCAGCGCCCTGCGGGGTGCCGAAGAAGCCCGCCAGCCCCGAGCCGATGGTGGTGCCGGCGCTCCCGTCCATGCTGTGGAGCGTCACCGTTCCGCCAAACCGGTTGTCGAGCGACACGTAGTTGCTGCCGCCGATGGGGTTCTGACCGTGCGGGCCCGGCAGGGGCGGGAAGAGCTTGCTCATGAAGCGTCCGGCGACTGAGCGGCCGTCGCCGTTGTCCATGCCGCCGACCGACGGCGTCCAACCGGCCGATTGACGGGAGGTCTCGTCCTGCGAATGCTCGTCACCGGTCTGCACGAACGTATCGGCGTCCGCACCCTGGGCCGTCTGCGGGTGGTCGCCCGAGCTGCTCTGGTCCTTCTTGACGTCGACGTTCACGCCGCCGACGTACATGACGTTGACGATGCCCGCGTTGAGCTCACCGCCGTAGGCGCGAGTGGGCTGGCCGGGGAGCTTCTCGATCACGCCATGGGTGCCCTTGACCGCCAGCGTGGCGTCAGGGGTCTGGATCTTGACGTCGTTGGCGACCTTCGTCGAGGTCACGTCAAAGCGGATACGTCCGTAAGGAAGTTGGAGAACGGTCTTCTCCTT
>DASPMT010000291.1:0-3438 GCA_035626935.1 Phycisphaerales bacterium
CGGAGCGCTATGTCGCCATCCGTACCGACATCACCGACCGCAAGCGCATCGAGGAGCAGCTGCGTCAGTCCGACTCGCGCAAGGACGAGTTCCTGGCGGTGCTCAGCCACGAGCTGCGCAACCCGATGGCCGCGATACGGATGGCCACCAACGTCCTGAAGGCCGACGGGAGGGGCGCCCACGAGCAGATGCTCTCCATCATCGAGCGGCAGTCGCAGCAGCTCTCCCGGCTCGTGGACGACCTGCTCGACGTCAGCCGCATCACGCGCGGGAAGATCGGCCTGCGCCTTGAGCGGGTCGACCTGGCCGGGATTGTCGCCGAAGCCGGCGAGGGAGCCCACAAGGCGTGCGAGGAGAAGGGCATCGACTTCGCCTTGACGCTGCCCAGCGAGCGCATCTACGTCATGGGTGATGCGCTCCGGATGTCGCAAGTCCTGGGCAATCTGCTCAGCAACGCGATCAAATTCACGCCCGCCGGCGGCCATATCTCGTTGATCGGGGGCGTAGAGGGGGACCAGGCGGTCGTGCGGGTGCGGGACACCGGCATCGGCATCCCGACCGACCAGCTCCTCCGCGTCTTCGAGATGTTCGCCCAGGTGGACCCTGTCGTGCGGAAGACGGGCGGCCTGGGAATCGGGCTGGCGCTCGTCAAGGGGATCACGGAACTCCACGGTGGCAGTGTTGAAGCCCGCAGCGACGGGCCGGACAAAGGGAGCGAGTTCATCGTCCGCCTGCCGCTGGCCCACGCTCCGGCGCTGGCTGGGACCGATCAGGGCGGCCAGGCGCCGGCTGTTGCCGTCAAACGTCCCCGCAGGCGCATCCTCGCCGTGGACGACAACGCCGATGCCCTCACTGCTATCGCGCACATGCTCCGCCTTAAAGGGCATGAGGTGATCGCCGCCGAAGGCGGCGCGGAGGCGATAGACCTCGCCCGCGAGCATCGCCCGGATGTCGTGCTGTTGGACATCGGCATGCCAGGCATGGACGGTTACGAGGTTGCCCGGCGAATCCGCCGCGAGCCCTGGGGCCGCGACTTGACCCTCATCGCTGTGACCGGCTGGGGTCAGGAAAGAGACAAGCGCCAGGCGGCCGAGGCCGGTTTTAACGCCCACCTCACCAAGCCGGTGGAGCCGGACGTGCTCGAAAACCTGCTCACGCAGCCGCACATCCGGCCCACGGGGCTGTGATCCACCAGAGAGTTCCCCGCACCGCAGCACACCGGGGGCTTACGGCACCGGCCGGGCGAACTCGGCTGGCGCCGCCGCCTGCCAAGGGCCCGCCACCGACCGAGCGGACCCATCGAAGAAGCACGCATTGAACGCCCTGTTCGACTTCCCGCCGTGCACCCACCCCAGCCGCTCGGCGACGTGCGTCGCCTGGCGGAAGTCGATCTGCCCCGCGCTGCGCGGCTGCGCTGCGCCCGAGCCCGCGAGGAAGAGCGAGTCGACAAAGAGCGTTGCCTTCGTCGGGTCCGCCGCCATGTCGAGCCGCAGGTGGACGCGTTTGGTCGGGTCGTTGATGGCCGTGGCGTCGTCGTAGTCGTCAGGATCCTGCGGCATACCCCCGCTGACCTTGGCGTGCCCGGTGGCGTTCATCGCGTAGCAGCGGTTCATCCTGCGCCCGTCGCCGGTGTCGGTATTGGACGGGCAGATGAGCGACGACGCGTCGGAGTAGAGTTCGGCGCCGGTCGTGCCTTGGCGGCCGTAAGCCTCTTGGATGATCAGGGCCCAGAAGGGGAAAGCGGTGTACGGCTGGCCGACGGCGGGTGAGCGGCCTTTGTGATCAATCGCGTACGTCTGCATCACCGCCCCGTTCTGGCGCAGGTTGCTCAGGCACTGGGTGGCCCGGGCCGCGTTGCGTGCGCCTGCGAGCGCGGGGAGCAGGATGCCCACCAGCAGGGCGATGATGGCGATCACGACCAGGAGCTCGATGAGCGTGAAGCCGCGGCGGTGCCCGCAGATGCGGGCGGGCAGGCGAGATGGGTGGGTGGTCGGCGGCACGGGCATCGAATCATGGGCTGCGCGCGGGGTCAATGCTAGTGAAGCCGCGCTGGATTCGTTCTCATATCCTCAAAGCGTGAAACCCCTGCGGCGATACGGCGTTGTGGCGGTGGTTGTGGCGGCGAGCCTGGGTGTGGTCGCGCGGGGCTGCGGCAAGCGCAGCGGGGGTGCTGGTGAGGGGGCGGTCGGTGGGGAGACCGGGGGGAAAGGGTCGGGCGATGCGGGGACGGGAAAGGGCGCGTCGGTCAAGCCGAAGCCGACGGCGTGGGTGGAGCCGCTGACGATCGGGCCCATCACCTACTTCAACACGCAGTGCAGCTCGTGCCACGGCGACTACGGAAAGCAGATCGCCGACCACAACATCGCCAAGACCTCATCGGCGGAGGATTACCGCTCCATGGTGGACTACATGGTCACGGTGCGGTCTGAGTCATCGCTGGCGCCTCGCGAGCTGGACGCCCAGACGGCCTACTGCTCGAGCCTGGCGGCGGTGGGGGAGGGCGTGGCGAGCGAGGGAAGCCCGACGTTTGTGTGCGTCAAGACGCCGGTGCGCAGGGGCGGCCTGGAGGGGGAGGTCACCCCGGGCTCGAAGGTGACGCTGGTGGCGGCCAGGGGACAGGTGCGGATCGACGCGAAGGTGTCGGGGCACTCGTGGGAGATCTCGCCCCAGCAGGTTTCCGCCGCCAAGTCCTCCGCCGGGGCGGCGTGGGTGGACGCGGTGATCGAAGCGCGCGGTGCGCCGGGGACGCCGGCGCAACGTCTGGTGCTGGCGGAGGAGGCCTTCAAGGGCCCGGTGCTCAAGCCCCGCCCGCGCCCGCCGGTCGAGTGAACCGCGGGAAGCCGGCACGCGTAGAATCACCGCTGGCTGTTTGACAATTGGGGCCGATATGGATTCGACCGAACATGTGACGCTGAACGTCGCGTGCCGTGGAGCATGACGGCCACGTAAAAATCATGCAAAACAATAGTTGCCAATAACAACTACGCTCTCGCTGCCTAATTTTTAGGTAGCACGTCCTGCGCAGCTCGGCCCGTGGCCGCGCGGTGACGAAGACAACGGGCTGGCGCTCAGAGGGTTCTCCCGAGTATGAGCGCGAGGAGTCATCGGGCGATAGGAAGCGTGTAAGCCTGCCGAGGGCGTGCCGCGACCGAACGCAAATCATCGAGCTACGCACGTAGACGCGTTCAGCCGACTGTTCGACACGGGGGTTCGATTCCCCCCGGCTCCACTCTGAGTCTCCAGACGCGAGTCGCGGGACGTGAGATAAAAAGACAAGGCCCCGCGCATCGCGCGGGGCCTTGGTCGTTTTGAGCGGCACCGATGGGCGCGGCTCAGCGCCGGTTCAGCCGGGCGATGGCAGCGGCAAGGTTGCGCTGGGCGGCGTCGATGTCGATGGTGAGCTGCGGCACCTCGAGCGTCGCGTCGAACAGCGACTCG
>DASPMT010000292.1:0-5368 GCA_035626935.1 Phycisphaerales bacterium
CCCGCGGGCGCGGGCAAGGGGGGCTCGATCACGGGGCTCTACACGATCCTGGTCGAGGGCGACGACCTGACCGAGCCGGTGGCGGACGCCGCGCGGGGCATCCTCGACGGGCACATCATCCTCTCGCGCACCCTGGCGCAGAAAGGGCACTACCCGGCGATCGACGTCCTCGACTCGGTGAGCCGCGTTGCCGACGACGTAACCGACGCTACGCACCAGGCCGCTCGCCGCCAGCTCGTCAGGCTCCTGGCGCTCTACCGGGAGGTGGAGGACCTGGTGCAGATCGGTGCGTACGCCAAGGGTTCCAACGCAGAGACGGACCTTGCGATCGCGTTCAACGGACGGGTCAACGACCTGCTGCGCCAGGACAAGACGGCGGAGAAGTTCGAAGACGGCCGGGCGAAGATGATCAGGTTGGCGCTGGAGGCCGGCAACGCGCCCGGAACGCATCGAGCCGGGGCAGCGGGCGTGGGACAGCAAGGAGCACGCCGCAGCGCGTGACTAGGCAGCGATGGCGAAGTTCGTGTTCAGCTTGGAGGCGGCCCTGGAGCAGCGGCGACGCGTGGAGCGTGAGCGCCAGCTCGTCGTGGCGCGGATCGAACAGTCACGCGTCAGGCTGGAGGAGCGCGTGAAGACCGTTCAGGCGCGGCTGGTGCAGGAGCGCGACGACATGCGATCCCTCCTCGGGCCCGCGGGGGTCGGAGCGGCGCCCGGCAGGGTGTCGGTGAGCGCCGTGCGCCTGCAGGCCACCGCGGGCCTCCACGGCCTGGCGGAGCTTCGGACCCTCGCGGTCGAGCTTGCGGGTGTGCTCAAGCGGCTGGAAGCGGCGCGGGCGCAGCTGACCGCGGCAGCCGTTGCCCGCAAGGCCGTGGAGAAGCTGCGCGAGCAGCAGCTTGCGCGCTGGAAGGCCGAACGCGACCGGCGCGAGTCGGCGGAGCTTGACGATCTGACCCTGATGCGCGGCGGATTCGGCCGCGAGGAATCGCTTGAAGGAGCCGTGTGATGAAACGCGCCTGGAACGTGCTGGCTTTTCTGGCGATCGTGAACCTGCTTGCAGTGGGAGGGTTCGTCGGCTGGCTCGCCGCCAGCGACCGGCTGAGCGCCGATCGGCTGCGGTCGGTGCGGGAGCTGCTGAAGCCGACGGTCGCCGAGCAATCCGCCGCTGAAGCGCGTCACACCGCGGAGGCGGAGGCGAAGGCGAAGGAAGCCGCCGAAGCCGTCAAGCGTGGCGGCGTGCCTGTCTCGTCCGGCCAGAAGATCGAAGAGCAACGCCAGGCCCAGGACCTGCTCGACCAGCAGGTCGTGCGGATGCGCGAAGAGTCGCGTCAGCTCCAGGAGCTGATCCAGTCTAAACGCGAGGAGCTTGAGCGTCAGACCGCGGCTCTGGAGGCTGCCCGCATCGAGTTCGACAAGCAGCAGGCCGAGTGGAAGCAGCTCTCCCAGGACGAGCAGTTCCTTCAGGCTGTAGGCGCCCTCGAAGCGCAGAAGCCCGCCGACGCGGCGAAGGTGCTCAGCGCGATCCTGAACGTCGCCCCCTTGCCGCAGAACGCCGAGCAGCCTTCCCAGCAGGCCCGCAAGCAGCGCGAGATCGTGATCCGCTACCTGGCGTCGATGGCCGATCGCTCGCGAGCGAAGATCCTGGCCGAGTTCATCAAGACCGACGACAAGCTGGCAGCGGAGTTGCTTGAGGACCTGCGGAAGCGCGGCGAACTGACGGCCGCGGCAACCACAGGTCCATGAAACCACTCCCAGCGGCACCCGCCCCCCTCCTCCAGCTTAACGGCCCCCTCGGCGTCTCGCCGGTGACTGCGCACAGCAAGGCGCAGAAGCTGCGGACGCACGCGCAATCAAAGCGCGAGGCGGCCGATCCCGCGGCGTTCAAGGAGAAGCTGCGCGACCACCGCGCCGGCAAGAACGACACGACGGACCGCGCCGAGCAGGCGGAGCTCGCGCAGCGCCCGGGTGCGTCTGGGAGCTCGCCTCAGCAGCGTGGCCCAGAGCAGGCGGGCACGCCTGGCGACAAGCCGGTGCAGGAGGCCTGCGCCAGGGAGGCAGTTCCGCCCGCGGACCCAGCGAACCAAGCCGAAACTACTGCCGATGACACCTGCCGGGAGAACGCGACGCAGGAGTTCATCTCCCAGGTGATGGAGGTGGTCGACCCGGCATTGCGTACGAAGCCAACGGCGGCCGCGCGATCGGAGACGACCGTCGCGGGGAACGCCGCATCGGCAATGAAGTCCGGCGGCATCAGCGCCAAGCCATCATCCGAATTCGTCGCTGGTGAAAAGCATGACGCCTCGTCAGTCGAGGGAACGCCGGCGGCCGGCGGTGAGACCGACGGTGGGGCGGCTGTTCCCTCTGACTTCATCGCCGTCACGCCCATCGACGGCGAGACGCCGCGTCGGGATGCGCCCTCCCATCAGGGTGCGCACGAGAACAAGCCCCCGGCTTCGGACCGACCAGCCTCGGCCGTTGAGCGCGCGGGCGTCTCCGTGGCGGCAGGCGGCACATCCGCTGCGCCCCGCGTCGAGGAACCGCGCATCACGCTGACACCCACGCTCACCGCGCTGACCCCTGCCGTCTCGACGGCCCATGGGCGAGCGGTCGCGGCTAAAGCTGGCGTTGCCGGCCAGAAAACCGTTGCGGAGCAGGTGCAGCACGGGCTCGACGTGGCGATGCACGAACTCCCCGCGCCCGCTGGCGAGCGCCTTGTCACGCTCAAGCTCCACCCCTCGACGCTCGGCTCGATCCGGATCGCCGTGCAGGTGAGCGGCGACCGCGTAAACGTCCGCTTTCAGGTGGGCAGCGCCAAGGCAAAGGCCGCCATCGGCCAGGCGATCGGTGATCTGCAGGCGTCGATCGCGCGGCAGGGATTGCGCGTCGAGTCGCTGGAAGTGGAAGAAGACAGCGCACTTGCAGCGCCGGATCGGTCCACGGACGGCCCGGCAGCGGCCGCCGCGGCTGGCAAGGGGTTTGCGACCCACCCTTCTGCACCACCCGGGCCGCCAGTGGGACCGGGTGCCGATGACGGGACGGGCAGGACGCCCGAGATCAGTCCCGACGCGGAGTATGAGGGCGGAGTCCTCCAGGTGCTGACGTTCCGGCTCGACGCCGTGGGCTGACGCGCCGCCCTATTCCGGGGCGGAGTTTGGAGGTCTCATGCCCGTTCCTCCCGTGACTCCCGGTTCCACCACCCCAGGCGTCAACAAGTTCGCCGAGCTCTCCAGCGAGTCGTTCGTGCGGATCATGACCGCAGAGCTGACGAGCCAGGACCCGCTGAAGCCCAACGACTCGAGCAAAATCCTCGAGCAGATGTCGAGCCTCCGCCAGATCGAGAGCTCCACAACCCTCACCAACAAGCTCGACCAGCTCGTGAGCCAGAACCAGTTCGCCGCCGCCAGCAGCCTCCTCGGAGCGACCGTGTCGGGCATCAGCGAGAACGGCTCAAGGCAGGTCGGCATCGCGCTCTCGATCGTGCGCACGAGTAAGGGCCCGGCGCTGGTGCTCGACACCGGCTACCGCATCCCAGTTGCCAACATTGACACAGTCGACCTCACGATCCTTGAGGAGGAGCCCCCGGCGCCGACGCCGCAGACGCCGACGCCGACGGCGGCCCCGGTGAACGTGCCGACGCTGCCGCAGACGGACATCGATCCGAGTGAGCAGCAGATGCCGCCGGTGGCCGACGGGGCCGGGGTAGGTGTCTCGTGAGCGCCTTGGCGACCAACCTGCTCAAGTCGCTGCTCGGCACGCAGCACGCCGGCGCGGGTTCGCCCCGCGCGGCGGGCGACACCGGCGCCGGACTGCGCTTCGCCGGGTTGCTGGCCGCCGCTCAGGCCGGACAGATGACCAGCGACCGACCCGTGGAGGCATCGCCGGAGGCGGCCGGCAAGCTGACCTCCGAGCAGCTCCAGCGCATCGCGGTCGCCGCCGATCACGCTGAATCCGCGGGCATGAGCAGCGCCCTGGTGCTGATCGACGGTCAGGCTGCAAAGGTGGACGTGCTCAGCCGCGAGGTGACGGCGGTGCTCGATCCGCGCGCCGTCGCCGTCACCGATATCGACGGTGTGCTCGCCGCTCCACCCTCTTCGCTGAACGCGGAGGTCTGCGGCGACGCCGGCTCCGCGACGGCCGCAACCGCAGCGGGCGTCCTTGAGCGCCACCTGCTGGCTCGGCTCAGCGGCCCCGGCCACGCACACGCCGGCACCCGCGTCTCTCCGACCCGCTGACTATCTCCTCCGATCCTCCCTCCACCACGGAGCTTTCGACATGGCCTCTACCACCGCGATGTACACGGGCCTCTCAGGCCTGAACGCCAACGCCCGCAACCTGGACGTGATCGGCAACAACATCGCCAACGTCAACACCACGGCCTACAAGTCGAACCGGCTCCTGTTCCAGACGCAGTTCTCGCGCAACTTCAGCCTCGGCTCCGCGCCGGGCGAAACCTCCGGCGGCACCAACCCCACGCAGATCGGGCTGGGTGTGCGTGTCGGCGGGACGCAGCGGAACTTCAACCCCGGCTCCCTCTCGGCGACCGGGAACCAATCGGACCTGGCGATTGCCGGCGCGGGTTTCTTCATGGTGGACCGCGGGCTCAGCCGCTTCTACACGCGGGCCGGCAATTTCACGCTCAACCCGCAGCAGGAGCTGGTCAACGGAAACGGTGACCGCCTCATGGGATGGGGCGTCGATCAGGATTTCCAGGTCCAGCGCACTACGCTCCAGCCGGTGACGATCCCCCTCGGTCAGCTCCGCATTGCGCAGGCGACGACGATGGCGGACCTGACGGGGAACATCCGCGGAGATAGCAGCGCCGTCATCGCCAACGCGGGATCACGGCTGACGCTGGCCGCGCTCACCGACACAAGCGGGCCGATCTCTGCCACCAGCCTGCTCACCAACCTTGAGAACGGCGCAGGTGTTGCCATCGCCGCCGCCGGCGACGTGATCACCCTCACCGGTGCACACATGGGGGGCACCGCCGGCTTCGACGTCTCCGATACCAGCCTGACGGTCACGGCGACGACCACCGTGCAGGAGTACATGGACTTCCTCTCCGAGGCGTTCAACATCCAGCCGACCGGCGCAAACCCCAACGGCTTCACCCCGGGCGTGACGCTCAACGCCGGCACCGGGGAGATCACGGTGGTCGGCAACACGGGGACGATCAACGACATCACCTTTGATGACGCGAACCTCGAGGTGCGGCCCGGAGGCACCGGCACCGCGGTAACGCCGTTCCAGGTGACAAAGAACACCTCGGCAGACGGCGAATCCGTGCGCACACGCCTCACCGTCTACGACTCCCTCGGCAACGCCGTTGACGTCTCGGTGGCGATGACGCTCGTATCGAGGGGCGGGGCGA
>DASPMT010000293.1:0-3243 GCA_035626935.1 Phycisphaerales bacterium
TGGCCCGTCGTCTGGCCGGGGTTTCCGTGCAGGGAGCGTTGCTGGCCGGCGAGGTCGCGGGCCTTGGCGTCGGCCGCCATGGCCTCCGACGCGCGCCCGGCGCGTTGCAGCATCTGGCTGAGCATGCCCCAGCGCTGGACCGTCGGCTCGTTCTCCACGGCGATCTGCATGGCGGCGATGGCCTTCTCCACGTCCTCCGGGCGTCCTCGTGCCCATAGGCCAAGCGCCAGCCGCTCCCGAAGCGCGGCGGACTTGGGGAAGCGCTGCAGGCCCTCGTTGACGATCGTGATGGCCTCCGGGATCCGCTGAGCGCCGCCGTACAGGTCAACAAGGAAGACCGTGGGGAGCTCGTTGCGGGGCCAGCGCTTCTCAAGAGCGCGGAGGTGCGCTGCCTGCTCTTCGAAAGGCGCGTTCCGGGCGGCGTAAAAGGCCAGCAGCGGCGCGAGCCACTCGGCCTTGGGCGCGGTGCCGTTGACGAGGTCGGCCAGGTGCCGCTCGGCCTCTGCGTTCTCGCCGACGTACGCGTGGAGGTAGGAGAGTCGCTCGTGCTGGGCGGGCGAGGTGAGAAAGGCGATGCCGCCGTCGCCGATCGCTCCGGCGAACTTGATCGCCGCGATGGCCGCCTTCGCGTCGGCGGTGTCGCGCGGCGTCGGCTGGTAACGCGAGCCGGCCGCCTGCCAGCTCTCGTCGGTGCGCGTGAGGCGCGCGGCGATCGACTCACCCTTCCAGTACGCGACCTTGGTCGCGAGGCCTTGCACACCCAGCGCGGAGAGCGCGGCCGTCGCCGCGAGAAAGAACACCCCCGCGGGGCGGAGGCGCCCGTCGCGCTTGAGCTGCCAGAAGGGCGCCCGGACGTTGCGGTCGAGCAGGAGGCGCCAGGACTTGTGCACCATGAAGGCGAGCACCATTGCGATGCCCATGGCCATCAGCAGCGGCACGGCGCTGTACATGCCGCGGTAACCGAGGAAGAAAAACACGAACACGGCGGCGATCGCCAGTTCCTCGCGGAGCGAAAGGTCGTAGCGCTTCTGGGCGTGAGACCGGGCCGCGGCGAGCGCCGGGCTGTCGGGGTCGAGGGGGCGTGTGAGCAGACCGGGCGCACCGAGCCCGACGCGGAGGGCGTCGGTCGGACAGACGGAGATGCAGTCGAGGCATTTCATGCACCCGGGGTCGACGACGGCGCCGTAGTCGCGGACCTCTTCGTGCACGCGGACGTTACTGGTGCAGACGGCGGTGCAGTGCCCGCAGCCGTTGCAGTTGTCGTTGACACGGATGCGGACGGGTGAGAGCCGGTCCAGGGGCGCGAAGAAACCGCCGTAGGGGCAGCCGTAGGTGCAGAAGGCCTTCGCGCCCAGAAAGTAGACGGTGACGAAGCCGCAGATGGCGAGGAAGGGGATGGCGATGGACCAGTGGGCGAAGGTCGCCCAGAAGTCTTCGGTGAGAAAGTGCGGCTTGAAGCCGGGCATGGGCGCCGCCCGGCCCATCCACAGCGGCAATTCGGCGTACTCGGGCAGCACGTCGGCGGTCGAGCCGTTGCCGTTGAGGTCGCGTCCGACGGCGGCCTCCGAGACGCCGGGGACGAAATCTCCCGGCTCGCCGGCGCGGGAGACACGGCCATCGCCGTTGAGGTCGCGCAGCAGCAGGCTTTCCTGAAGCCCTGTGACCAGGGTCGCCTTGTACCCGTCGCGGTTGATGTCCTCACCCAGGAGCGGCACGAGCACGTCGCGCCGGACCGTCGGCCAGACGAACATGTAGAGCGCCAGCAAGAGCGGGGCCCAGAGCAGCAGGCGCGAGCGGAAGGGCTTGGGGTGGACGCCGAGCTTCTTCATCCCCCAGCCGCACCAGTCCTGCAGCGCGACGACGTGGCAGCCCCAGCCGCAGAAGAAGCGGCCGAACACCAGCGTACTGAGCAACGCGAGGGAGAAAAAAACGAAGCCCGCGTTGACGGCGCCCACTTCCAGCGTCGCCATAGACTCGCTGGGTTCGACGGGCGTGAGCGTCGCCCGCACTCCGCCGTCCTTGCCGCCGAGCCAGTAGGCGAGGTGCACCGCGAACACCAGGTGGACGGAGATGAGCACGATCGCGCGCCACTTGCCGACTTTGCTCTTGGCCACCGGGCGCGCCGGGCGGGGCGCTCCGATCACCGGCAGCTTGACGGCCACCTTTGGTCCGCACGGGCCGCGCGGCCCTTCCGCCGTGGCGACGGGCGCCGCCGGCGCAGGTGGCGTCGCGTCAACGTGGGGCGGTGGGGTGTCCGTCAAGCGTGCTCCTTGCGAGGCTCGTCGGATTGTTCGCTCGCTGGACCGCAGATTCTCAACGGCGCCGCGGTGTCGGGCGCGGGTGTCCGTAGGACCGCGTGGACTCCGTACACTCCGGCGATGCGACCTGTGCCGCCGCGACTGGCTCTGGAATCGACGCTGCTGCTTCACGGAGTGCCGAGGGAGGTGGCGTTGACGCTGGCGGACGAGCTGGATCGCATCGCTACTACCAACGGCGCAGAGCCGGTGCTGTTTGGCGTAGCGGGCTCGAGCAGGAGCGCAAGCCGCGAGTTGTCGCGCCAGGCTCTTCACGGGATGCTCGGAGCCGGGGAAACGACGTTGAAGCTCAACACCGCTTCGCTCGGGGCGGCGTTATCGCAGGGGCGGGCGGGTGCAACAACGGTGAGCTCCACGATGGAACTGGCGGCGGCGGCGGGGGTGCGCGTGTTCGCGACGGGCGGGCTGGGCGGCGTGCACAAGCGCCTGGAGCAGCGCCTGGACATTTCCACGGACCTGTTGGCGT
This sequence comes from Phycisphaerales bacterium, assembly GCA_035626935.1. Classification (GTDB taxonomy): domain Bacteria; phylum Planctomycetota; class Phycisphaerae; order Phycisphaerales; family UBA1924; genus JAJTGZ01. Next base: position 2,782 of record DASPMT010000293.1, read on the forward strand.
TCACGCGGTTCCCGGTGGCGGTGGTGACCGCGGGGTGCAAGAGCATCCTCGACGTCGCGGGCACACGGGAGATGCTCGAGACGCTCGGCGTGCCGGTGATCGGGTTCCGCTGCGACCGTTTCCCCGCGTTCTACCGGCGCGACGGCGGGGAGGGTGTTGACGCCCGCTTCGACGAGGTGGAGCCGCTCGCGCGCTTTGTCCGGCACGAGCTCGCCCGGACGTGCCGCGGGGTGGTGGTGTGCAACCCGATCCCGGTCGAGCATGAGCTGTCGGCATCGGAGTGGAGCGTGTGGCTTGCCGCGGCGGAGCGCGAGGCGGCGGCGGCTGGGGCGACGGGGCGGGAGGTGACGCCGGCGGTGCTGTCGGCGCTCCACCACGTGAGCGGCGGGGCGACGTTGCGGGCGAACATCGAGCTGGTAAGGCACAACGTCGCGGTCGGGGCCCGCCTCGCGGCGGCAATCG
>DASPMT010000294.1:0-2354 GCA_035626935.1 Phycisphaerales bacterium
CCACCAAGGAGCACCACCCGCAACCACTCCACCCGCCGCCCGGCCGACCGCGCCATAGCCGCCTCTACCCCGCCAGCGGCCACAAACATGGACGCGGCGGTCGCGACAGCCGCAACAACGGCGTTGCCGACAAGCGCCATCGCCGCCACGGGCACAGACAGCAACAGCAGCGCGATCAGGCCCGCCACGCCCGCCCAACGCAGGCCCTCCAAGGCCGACGCCGGTGGCCGCGGCTCGACCTCCACGGCCGTCCAACCGCCGCACTCCGGGCAGACCCACCCCGTCTCTGTCGACGCGAGCGGGAGCCCGGCAAGGTCATACCCGCAACGCCAGCACCTGGTTTTCGGCGACTGCAACGTCACTGTTCGTTCGCCCTAGCAGTCCGCTGTCCGGGCGAGCCACACGCCCGCGCCCACCCCGAGCCACCCTGCCAACGCCAGCGTCGCTGTAAACAGCGCAAGTACGCCCCACGCCAGGTGCAGCTCGCTGCGCCGCGCACGCGCATACAGCACGCCTACCTCGGTGACGCACAGCGCCGCCGCCAGCGCGCCCGCCACCGCGGCGCTCAGCGAGAACCCAAGAAAGAACCCCGCCGCCACGTTGACGCACGTCAGCACCACCAGCGCAACCGCCCGCGCGAGCCCCGGCGGCCAACCCGTCTCGCCGCGCAGGTCCTCACGCGTGTTGACCCGCCCGCACTCAGGGCACTTCCACGCCTCCCCCTCCGGCAGCTCCGGTGAAGCCGACAAGTCGTACCCGCAGGCAAGGCAGCCCGTCGCGCCCATGCCCCGATGATACTGCCGCACCGGCATCTGACCCCCGGCAAGCTTAAACTCGGTCGCTCAAGGGGCACCGATGACACAGCGCAGCTCCACACTCGTCCGCGGCCTGCAGGCGTTCACCATCACCTTCTGGCTCGCGGACCTCGCCCTGCTCCTCGCCAGCCCTGACACTTACCGCCGCTTCATCCTTAAAGACGGTCTGGACAAGCCCGGCGCGGCGTCAGTCCTCGATTACGGCGCCGAAACACTCACCATCCTGGTTCTCATCCCCGGCATCCTCTGCGCCCTCGCCGCCCTCGTCCTCTACCGCCGTCGCATCCCCTCCACGCTCGCCCTTCTCTGGCTCCTCGCTTGGACGGCCGCGTGCATCTACTTTGCCGGCGAAGAGTGCAGCTGGGGCCAGTGGTACTTCAAGTGGGGAACCCCCGAGACCTTCCAGCAGATCAACGATCAGGGCGAGACGAACCTCCACAACACCACCTCCTGGCTCGACCAAAAGCCCCGGGCCCTTGTCGAGCTGTTCATCGTTTGCGGCGGGTTGATCGTTCCCGTTCTCGCCCGTTACTCGGCGGGTATCCAAGCGCTGGCCGCCCGCCCGCTCGTCGCGTGGGCGCTCGCGCCCTCCCTCTGCTGGCCCGCCGCCGCCGTTCTGCTGATCCTCCGCTCGCTCTCCTTTATCAAGACCCCCTTCTTCCACCAACTCGCCAACTCCGAAGTCTGCGAGCTCGCCACCGCCTGGTTCCTTGGCCTCTATCTCGTCTCGTACCTCCTGAGGCTCAAAGCCCCGGGCGACTCGGCGCAACCAGGCCGCCTAGCGCAAACGTGAGCGTATCTGAGTGGCGCCAGCCTCGCCGCGATGGAAGCCAATAGTCTTGCGGCGGTTCATTGGTGCGAAGTCAGGCCTTGCCTTGGGCAGCTTTCTCTGAAGCGGCTACGTCAGAGCCACGCAAGGACTAACAACCCCAGCAGCACCACGCCCCATAGCGCCAGCGGCACCAGACACAGCATCACAATCGTCCGCAACATGTGCGGGTTCGCATCGTTCCCGCAATCCTTCGCGGTCAGCACGCGGATGAACAACGCCTCCACCGTCGCCGCTGCCGCGAGCGACGAGGCGCCCCAGACCCACCCCAGGGTCAAAGCAACCGTCGGCAGCAGGAACACATTCGCAACCGCCAGGAGCGTCGCAAAGTCTCTTCGAAGCTCACGGCCGGCGAGCCGCCAATGCGCATCAGCTACCGTGACCACCGTCCCGCATTCGGGACAGCGCCGTCCCCCGCGGCCCTCAACCGCCGGTAAGGCCCGAAGGTCATATCCGCACTGGTCACACAACTCCGGGCTGAGCGGTTTCGCCGTCTGCAAGCGACCTCACTGCCTAATTCATATCAATCGGCAGCCTAGTCCTGGTTCCGCTTCTTAAGCTGCTCATCCATCGGCGCCGAAGGCGGCACACCCAGGTACGTCAGGCTCCGCTCCATCGCCCTCCGCACCACCGGACCGGCGACGCTCGCGCCGCGGTGTTCCTTGCGGCGAACAAGGTCAGGGCCCGGGTCGTCGATCACCACCACCATC
>DASPMT010000295.1:0-5668 GCA_035626935.1 Phycisphaerales bacterium
GACGGGTGGAGCAGGTTGTAGCTCGACTCGAACTGCCGCACCAGCGGCGAGTCGCCGGGGTAGCGAGCCGGGATTGCCGGCGTTTGCTGGACTGCGGCCTGGGTCACTTGGGAGCTCCTGAAGCGGGAGAAGTATCGGCGGGCCAGAGGAGCGCGGTTTGCCCCATGTGCTCGCTGGCGCCGGGGTCGAGCAGCTCATAGTCCGATACCCGCCAACTGGGCGAAACCAGGAGGTGGTCGATCTGCAGCACTTGGCGCGGACGTGGCCAGGATGCAAGGCGTCCGAGCCCGGCCGTGCTGCTGGCGGCCGTGAACCCCGGCGCGAACGCCTTGAGGGAGCCGGATCCTAAGGGGATGTTGAAGTCGCCCGCGATGAAGTCGGGCGCGGGGAGGGCGCCTGACTTCTGGAGCTCAGCGGCACGCGAGGTGACGCGCCGGACGAGGTCCGCCCGGCTGATAAGCGGGTTGCTGGGCATGTCGATGAACCAAGCGTGCAGCGGACGCCCGAGCTCCTTGCTGGTATCGAACGTCAGGCCGACGATCGATGCCGGCTCGATGTCGTCGGGCGAGCGGTTCTGGATGCTCAGCGACCGGAACAGCCACGCCAGCCCCCGCCGGATGAAGGGAGGTGCCGCGGCGAGCTCGGGCGTGTTCGGCCCGCCGAAAACGACGTAATAGGGGCGTGTCGCGGTCACGGCGAACCGGGAGAAGACCTTCTCCGCGCCGGTGTTGGCGAGTGTGATGTTCTGGTCGGGCGTGCGCTTCATCGCGGCGGTGAGCTGCCCCCACAAGCGCGGGTTGTTCTGCATCGAGACCAGCGCGATGTCGGGCGTTCCCGAGGCGGAGAGCCGCTCTCCAATGTTGACGCCCGGCGCGACGTCGAACTGCGACATGTTCCAGTGAACGACCCGGACCGCCCCGCCGCGCGGCGGGCTGGGCCCGGCCAGCCCGGCAATCCATCTGAACACCCCGTACTCGCGGCCGCCCATGATCAGCACCGCGATGGTGGCGCAAGCCCCGGCCCGGACCGCGGCCTTTCGGACACCGGCGAGCCGTTTGAGCGCCCACCCCCAGAGCAGAAAGAACGCCGCGCCGAGAACGAGCCCCGGGTTGAACCAGTAGAGGTACTGGCTCAGGAGGAACCGGTCGGTGACAACGATGGCAAAGAGCCAGGTCGCCAGAAGGAGGTAGCAGACGATCAGCGACGCTCCGCCAAGCGCAGAAACTGCGCGTTGGATCGCTGGGCGTTTGGGTAGCGGCGGTTGGGCCTCATCGGCGGGTTGAGCGGGGTTGCGACGGATGGCGGTTGGGGGAGTGGAGGTAGCGGGGGGGGTGGGGGGTGGTCGATGATCTATCGGTCAGGAGTATGACGGACCCCGATGGTTGATCAAGCGGCGACAGCTCGGCGGGTGTGCATCGCGTACCCGTTCTTCCCGCACTACCGGGGGCCCGTGCTGGCCGAACTGCTGGCGCGCGGCAAGCACCGCTATACGTTGGTGGGGGACCGGGTGAGTTCGGAGCCGAGCATCAAAGTCTGGGAAGTCGCGACCGGGACCGACTGGGTGGATGCGCCGGTTTGGGCCGTCGGCAAGTCGCGCGGCGTCTACATGCAGCCGGGACTGATCCGTGCCGGGCTCTCCGGGCGGTACGACGTGCTAGTCATCCATTCGGGTGTCTGGTGGCCGACCACCTGGCTCTGCGCCATCGCGGGACGCCTGACCGGCAAGCGCGTGCTGAGCTGGGGGCACGGATGGACAAGGCCGGAGGGCGGTTGGCGGGGCTGGCTGCGCCGCGTCTACTACCGGCTCTACCACGCCCACATGACCTACGGGCACTATGCCAAGATCATTTTCATGCAGACCGGCTGGGAAGCCGAGGGCGTGCAGGTGATCTACAACAGCCTCGACTACGCACGGCAGAGAGCTGCGAGAGAGTCGGTAGCGCCCACCGAACTGGCCGCGCTGAGGCAGAAGGTGATGGGCGGATGGGCCGAACTGCCGCTGGTTGCGTGCGTCACCCGGCTGATCCCGGTGCGGCGGCTCGATTTGCTGATCGAGGCCGCGGCCCTGCTGAAGGCCCAAGGAAGGCCGGTCGCGCTGCTGCTTGTGGGGGACGGACCGGAGCGTGCGCCGCTTGAGGCTTTGGCAAAGGAGCGCGGGGTGGCGTGTGTCTTTTACGGGGCTTGCTACGACGAAGAGGCGATCTCGCGCCTGGTGATGCTGTCGCGCTGCGTGGTGGCGCCCGGCAAGGTCGGGCTGACAGCGATGACGGCCCTTGCGTACGGCGTCCCGGTGGTCACCCACGGCGACGAGAACAACCAGATGCCCGAGTGGGAAGCGGTCGTGCCCGGGAAGACGGGCACGCTGTTCAAAGACGGCGACGTGGCCGACCTGGCCAGGGCCGTTGGCGTGTGGACGCTCGGCGCGCCCGACCCTGCGGTCGCGGGGTCCTGCATCGAGATTATCGAACGGTTCTGGAACGCGCCGATGCAGCGTCGGTGCATCGAGCGGTGCATCGACGGCAAGCCGGCCGATGACCTGTTCTGGATGAAGGAACCGGACTTGCCCGGGAGGACGACCTGAATGGCCGCGGTCTCGACTGGCATGCGTGGCGCACTGCGGAACCTCAAGGGGGTGCGTCGCTTCGTGCGCCGTGCCAAGATGTGGTACATCCGCCGGCGTTACGGCCTCAGGAACGTGCACCCGTCGTGCTACTTCCACTTCGGGTCGCGCCTGAGCCCGGACCTTGTGGCGCACGAGTTCGTGTTCATCAGCTACGGCTGCCAGATCTGGCCGCGGGTGGAGATCGGGGCCTACACGCTGCTGGCGCCGAACGTGAACATCGTCGGCGGCGACCACGTGATGGACAAGGCGGGGACGCCGATCATCTTCTCGGGCCGGCCGAAGATGCCGCGGACGAAGATCGGGCGCGACTGCTGGCTGGGGACCAACACGGTGATCATGGCGGGGGTGACTATCGGGGATGGCAGCGTTGTGGCGGCCGGGAGCGTGGTGACCAAGGACGTCCCCCCCATGGAGGTCTGGGGGGGTGTGCCGGCGAAGAAGATCAAGGACCGCTTCACCGATCCGGCGGAGCGCGAGCGGCACGCGGCGATGCTGCGTGAGCCTCCGGTTGAGGGGGAGTACGTCGGGCCGTTCCGGATCGAGGACTGAACCGTGGGAACCGGACGCGACAAGGTGGTGATGGTCACCGGCGGCGCCGGTTACATCGGCACGCACGCCGTGCTGAGGCTGGTGCGCGAAGGGTGGGAGGTTGTGGTTGTCGACCGGATGATCCCCGGGCGTGCAAACCCTTCCGGGCTGAACGCGATCGAACGCGCCGAACCGTCCGCGGCGACGCGCCTGCACGTTGCCCACGTGGACATTTCCGACGGGCCGGCGGTGCGCCGGGTGTTCGAGGAGCACGGTTGCACGAGCGTTCTGCACTTCGCGGGGCTGGCCTATGTAGCCGAGAGCGTGGGCAAGCCGGTTGAGTACTACGTCGAGAACGTCGCCAAGGGGATCCGGTTCATCGAAGCGGCCGTGGGGTGCGGGGTGAAGCGGCTTGTGGTGAGCAGCAGTTGCACGGTCTACGGCGAGCCCGACGCTTCGCGATTGCCGGTGCGCGAGGGGGACGACATGCGCCCGACGCACGCGTACGGCACGAGCAAGTGGATGCTCGAGCGCATCGTGCGTCACACGGTGGACGCCCACGGCGCTGCGGGCCTGGGGGCCTGCTGTCTGCGCTACTTCAACGTCGCCGGCTGCGACCGCACGGGCCTGCTTGGAGAGGTGCACGACCCCGAGACGCACGTGATCCCGATCATCCTGCGGTGCCTGGCGGGCGAGTGGCCCGGCACCAACAACGTGTTCTTCATCACCGGGGACGATTTCCCGACGCCGGACGGCACGGCCGTCCGCGACTACGTGCACGTCGACGATGTAGTGGACGCCCACGTCAAGGCCTTGGGCGCCATCAGGGCCGGGCGCACGCTGGCGTACAACCTCGGGCTCGGCAAGGGGATCAGCATCCGCGAGCTGATCGCCGCGTGCGAGCGCGTCACGGGGAGGAAGCTGGATGTGCGTGTCGGTCCCCGCCGCCCGGGCGATGCGCCGATGCTCTGGGCCGATGCGTCGCTTGCTCGATCGGAGCTCGGGTGGTCACCCGCGGTCACCACCGTCGAAGAGATGGTCGACAGCGCCTGGCGGTGGATGCAGCGGCGGCCGTGACCGCGTCCGCTTATCGTTCCGTCATGGGCGACGGCCGGTTTCCACTCAAGCGGCGCGGGGTCGAAGGCGAGGTGTTCAATGGCCGCCAGCTCGCGCGTCGCGCACCGCAGCGCGACGACGGCCCGAGCCCGGAGGATCTCGAGCGGTTCGGCGGCGTGACGCGCACCTGCCCCGCGTGCGGCAAGGAGGTCTACGACGACGCGTCGCAGTGCTACCACTGCGGGCATGCGCTCGACGGCGCCGACCGGCAGCAGCTTCCCAAGGTCTGGGTTGTTGTGGTGGTGCTCATCCTGATCGCTTCGATCGCCTTTTTCGTCACTCGGTGATGCCAAGGTCGCGCTTGGTGAACAGCGCCTCGAAGCGCAGGCCCGCCTTCTCGATGTTCTCCCGGGCCCCCTCCTGCCGGTCGATGGTTGCGATCACCGCCAGCACGTTTGCGCCAAGGCTCCGCAGCTCATTCACCGCCTCCAGCGCTTGGCCGCCGGTCGTGGCGACATCCTCGACGAAGACGATGTTCTCTCCTTTGTTGAGCGCGCCCTCGGTGCGCTTGGCGGTCCCGTAGTCCTTCTTCGCGTTGCGGATGAAGATCGACGGCAACCCCGTCGCCAGGGACGCGACGGTGACCAGCGGGATTCCTCCCAGCTCGGCGCCGGCCAGACGATGAACGCCGCCCCGCACGCCCTTCCCGATCGCAGCGATCCGCTCGGCGAAGAGGTCGCCCAAGGGCCTCAGCACGGCCGGCTTGGTTGAGAAGAGATACTTGTCGATGTAAAAGCTGCTGGTGCGGCCCGAGCGCAGGGTGAACGTCCCGCGGAGCACGCAGGCGTCGGCGATGGCGCGGGCGAGATCGGCATGGCTGGGAGCGGTGGCGATAGGCATGGTCGACGGTAGCGGTTGGGAGGGCGATCGGGCAGCCATGGGTGGTGCGTCGCCGAAGCGGCGACCTCGGTTTGGTCGATGGTGGGGTGCCGGATGAAACCCCGGCCGCTCCTGAGCGTAATCACAGGGCCGGCCGCTTCCCCCCGCGGCTACGAGGTACCCCATGATGAACAACATCCTCCCCGCGCTGCTCATCGGCGCGATGACGACGGCTGCCGCCGCACAGGCGACCAAGCCCGCTCCGGCGAAGCCGACCGAACCCTCGCCGCTGCAAGGGCCGAAGGTTCCTGACCGCACCGGCAAGCCGACGCTGGTGACGCGCGGCGCCGACGGCAGGGTCTCCCGTCTAGATGAATGGCCGGCGCTGGTCGCCGTCCGGAAGCTCAAGCTCGACGAGAAGACCAGGGCCGCCGTCGACAAACTCGAGCTCGATCAGGCGGCGGCGATGGACAAGTTCCTCACGGGCAACTTGACGGAGGTGGCGGCGGTGGCCAACGCCTTCCAGAGCGGGGATGTGAAGGAAGGGGTGGCGGGCGTCCGCAAGCTGCGTCAGGACCACGC
>DASPMT010000296.1:0-4414 GCA_035626935.1 Phycisphaerales bacterium
GTTCAACGGACAGGTTCTTTACGAACCGATCCCGCAGGCAGCCCTCTCGAACTGGACCGGTGACGGGGTCCACGCCCTTGGGTACTGCCAATCAAGCCCCACAACATGCTCGGATCCGTTGGGGCTGTTCGGGTTCATCCCGGGGTTGATGACCGGGCTGGATATGGCGACGGGCGCCCTAGGGCTGCTGGATGATGCGCACCGCGGGAACATGCCGGCGTTTGGGCTGTCGCAACTGGCGACGGGGTACTCCACCAATCAGGAGTTCCTGTTCGAGGCGGTGGGCAATGAGCATCTCAGCGACGGCCTGATCCAGCAGCTTCAAGGAGATGGTGCGCGTCTGGCGCAGTTCGCGTTCGCCACCATCAGCCGCGGCAACAACGGCATCATGGGGGAGGGGAACCCGTGGTGGGTCCCGATCATGGCAGGGGGCACCGTGCCGGCCGCGGCGCCGATGGCCAGGGGCACGACCGGGCCGGACGTGACGCGGGCGTTCATGGCGGCCAAACAACACGGGAGCGATCAGCACTTCATGCGGATGTACCGCGATACGCTCAGCCTCGTCCAGAACTACGATATCGATCCGGCGTCGATCCAAATCAACCGCGCGGTGCGGGACGATGACGGCAGCATCATCCGCGACAAGGACGGCAGGTACAAGCGGCCCGACGTGCACATGCGGACGCGCGACGGACGGCTCATCATCCTAGAAGTGGGGGTTTCGCAGACGCAACTCTCTCTGCGCGACAAGGGAGTGTGGTATCAAAGTAATCTCGCCCCGCACAGCTATCACACCAGCACACCCGATAACCCGTTACAGCTTACGCCGCGAAAGAGGCCCGGTCGCCGGAGGTGACAATAATGACAAAGTGGCGATCTAGCATGTCCATTATTGGTATATTGTTTGGAACAAAGTGGGATGATAATCTGGGTCACATCGCGAGCGGAGTATTGGAGCATCTCACGCCATTCGCCCACAACTGGCCCGCGGGGCGGTTGAGTGTGTGTTACCCATGTTCGGATCCGGGCACCATCCTTACTCCGCATGGATGGAAGCCTGCTCGGGGTATGTGGTACGTGCGAGAGCGTTCTAAAGTTAAGATTGAGGATGTAGCCGTCTCGGGGGTCAAAGAATTTCAAGGAAAAGGGCTACGCTTCGGCTTTGAAGCCAAGGAACGCGGTGCAACAAACCACCAACTCACTCAGCCATTTGCTGTTGGCGTGGACGACGGCTTCCAATCTAGGCCGGAGATGAAAAATGTCCACCCGTGGCAAGGCGGCCTCGCGGATTCAAAGATTGATATTTTTATTCGAGGCGACTATGTAGCGGCGGACTCGAGTGCGGACGGGCTGCACAACAGTGTTGCTGTAGAGTGCGGTCGCCTAGCAGGAGCGTATTATGGTTTTATTGATACGTTTCGCATGAAAGATACCCTAGGCACTCTTGCTTTTACGTGGGCATATGGGCTTCCGGTCGACCCCGCAATCAACTCCATGATGGAAGACTGGCACGACCCTTCGACAAAGCGCCGGCGGGTTGTTCCCGCGGTCTTCTGGGGCAATCTTTGGGGAGCGGAGCTCATCGAGCGCCTGGGCCTTCCTGTCCCGGAGTTCGTGCGCAAGGCGCTGGGGACGATGAGAAGTGACTGGATCAGCCCCCTCTTCACCGATTGCGGAGGGGGGCGCGTATTCTGGACCTTCACCGCTGGCGGTTTGGCTGACGTGATGGAGCACCGGGACCGCGTCCCCGAGCTTCTGGACGCCAAACGTCGCGTCACAAAGGCGCTCGTCGAGCGCGGGGTGACGCTGAATAAACGCCCATGGGTCGGTCCGCGGCTTGATGACGAGCCGCAGGAGCCTGATCCTCGCACATGAGCGCCCAGATGGCGCAAGCCGTCGAGCTCTGCGGCGGCGGTGGCGTGGCAGTGCACCTACGAGCCGTACGGGGGGGTGCTGGCGAGCACGCGCAACGAGCTGCACCACATCATCCCGATGTTCCTCCGGTGGCTGCCGCACGACGTCGGCTGGACTGTTCCGGCTTGGGAGCCAGGCGCACGCGTCCTTCCACAAGGTGCTGAGCAGGCGGCTGCAGAGCGGGTTTGGGTTTGCAGGGAACACGAGTGCTGTAGAAGTAGCGCGGAGAATGCGAACAATGAATGCTGCGCAATTGCGCACACTGCGGCGCACACTGTACGAGACCGCCAAGACCATCGAGAACGTCTACCCTGAAGCCGCTGGAATTACGCGGGAAGTTCTGCGCGAGATTAGACGCCAAAGGTGGGGACGATGACCTCAACGGACCGTGGGCGAAACAGGCACGACTACTGGAATATCGACTTGCGTAATGGTTTGCCACTTGACGCAGATGAAGTGTGGGCGCGTTGGTTCGCTCGGCAACACAAGTGTAGTACGTGCGGCACGCTGCTTCTTCCGGACACAGCCGACACGAGCATACAGATCGCCGAGCCGCCAACCAAGCTTATGGATAGCGTCGACGGACTCATGGAGATTTGGCACCGGTCGGTGCTAGAGATCGCGGCACCGTTCATGCCGCCGATCGTGGAGTGGCCGGTGGCCAACGCAATTGGGATGAGAGCCACCGAGTACGTCGCGTTCCACTGCCCGATGCGTCACCGTGTCCGCGACCGTCATCCCAACGCCGCGGAGTTCCAGTGCGCCAAGTGCGGCACATGGCGGTCGACAATGTTCGGCCCCTACAACATCCTGCCTGATGGCCCGCTTCCGTTCCCCATCGTGTTCACTGTGCTTGGAATGATGTTCGTAAACGACGAGGTGAAAGCGCTGCCGGTGTGGCAGAGGGTCAAAGGGTTGACGTTCACGCGGGCGCCGCGCGAATCGGAAGAGAGAGCCAAGGGGCCTATTTAGAAGGTCCGCGGAAGCCGGCGTTCTGAGCGGCAGGATGTTTCGGCTGTTACGCGCCCGCGGCGTTCCTGGCGCGGGCGCGGTGGTCACGTGCGCCGACGCGTGGCAGGTTGCGCAGGAGCGATCCTGGCAGCCCTGGAGCGGGTGGGGGAGCGTGCGGCAGTGGTCGATGGAGCAGCAGTACTACGGCTGCGGGGCGCCGACGACGTGGTCTATCGGCGTGGCGACAACGGTGGACGCGAGCAACGGGCCCGACGGGTGCTTCGGCCACGAACTACCGGGGCTCGGCGGGTCGTCCCCGCCCGGGTACGCGGTGGACGGGGGGTACTACCAGTTGACCGACAGCCAGGTCAGCGTGGTCGCGCACGTGACGCGTTGACGGGGTACCTGCGCCGGCGGTACGGGTGCGACGCGTACGGGCGGCTTGAGAGCCACAGCATCGTGGACATCGACGGCGACGGAGCGGCGGGACGACGGCCGACGACACGAAGCTTGACGCGGCGGTGACGGGGGTTGAGCCGGGGGGCGACTTCAACCGCGACGGCGTGGTCGACAGCGGCGACCTTGCCGATTACGAATCGGCCAAGGGGCTGACGGGATCGTCGGGCGCTCCGCCGGAGGGGCCGCAGGGGTGGAGCGACCTGACCGAGCCGAGGATCGGGTACGCGGGGTACATGCGGAGCGCGTGGACGTCGGCGGTTAGTGGTTGGGTGGCGAGGTTCAGGCCGGCTTCACGTGCTGCTCAGACTTGGAGTGGATGTGTGAAGAAGCTGGAGGTGTCATATGGCGGCGAACGGTGAAACGGACAAGCCGGCGGCGAAAGCGGGCGGCTGGATGGCGGTCGGCGGGATCGTCGTGGCGTTGATCGGGATCGGGATGATGGCGACTGTTGCGCTGACCGTGCCGGGCGTGATTGTGCTGGTGGCGGGCTTGGCGTGGGCCGGGGTGTCGTTTATGGGGAAGCGGGCCGCGGAGAAAGCCTGATCGGTTGGGGACGGCACGGTGCGCTAGGTCATCATCGCCGGCGGTGTGCGGCCTGTCGCAGACAGGATCCTCGTGCTTTACAACAGCGTTGGGGCGCTAGCGAGCATCAGCTGTTGAAGTGTGTGCTAAGCTGGTGGACGAGCGGGAACTGGGCCGGGTTGATTTTCTCGGCTGCTTGGGCGGGCGTCAGCCAGGCAGCGCGGTCGACTTCCGGGAAGTCCTGGTAGCGGCCGGAGCGCGGCGGCCATTCGATCTTGACGGTGTTGCTGGTAATCGCGCCGGCGTCGCAGTCCCCCTCGAGAGCCCACGCGTGAACGGTTTTGCCGGACTTGAGGCGGACGGGTGTGAGCGGAATGGGCGCGGTGCGCGGCGGCGCCACGCCGGTCTCTTCGGTGAACTCGCGGAGCGCGGCGGCGAGCGGCTCCTCGCCGGGTTCGACCTTTCCTTTGGGGATGGTCCAGGCGCCGGCGTCCTTGTTCTTCCAGAAGGGGCCGCCCGGGTGGACCAGGAGAACCTCCAGCGCGTCCGTGCGGCGTCGGAAGAGGAG
>DASPMT010000297.1:0-11032 GCA_035626935.1 Phycisphaerales bacterium
AGATGGCATTTGCAGCGTTGGGTAAGCGCCCGTTCATGATCCCTTTCCCTCTCTGGATGGCTAGAGCGTGCGCGGCCGGAACGCTCCCGTACAACGCCCGCGCGGCCCATTTCACCCGCTTCGCCGCCCACGTGATGACCCACGACTGTCTCGCCCCCAGGCTCGGCACACTCCGGCTGGAAAACCGCTTCCGCGCGTACGCCAACCCGGCGACCAGTTGATCAGCGCGGACGTTCAGCTTGCACCGGCCAAACGCAGTACCCTCCCGCGTGCCCGCACCCGTCCGTCCTGTCGCGATCGCCGCCGGCGCCAACCTCGGCGATCCCGCCGCGCAGATCCGAGCGGCGTTCGGTGCCCTCGCTCACTCGTCGCTGATCTCCAACGCGACGCTCTCCCCGCTCTACCGCACCGCGCCGGTACGCGTTGTCGCAGACGGTCCGGACCCCGGGGGCGAGTACGTCAACGCCGCGATCGTTGCTGAATCGAACGCCTCCCCCGAGGCGCTGCTCGCACTGCTGCACGACGTGGAACGCCGCGGCGGGCGCGACAGAGGGATCTGCCCCCACGGCTCACCGCGCCCGATCGATCTCGACCTGCTGGTTGTGGGAGACCTGGTCTTCCGCTCCTTCGAACTGACCATCCCGCACCCGCGCATGCACGAGCGAGCCTTTGTGCTGGCCCCGCTGGCGGACGTCGCCCCCGGTCTGGCCGTCCCCGCGCCAGATGGAGGACCTGGGGTTAGCGTCGGCGAACTGCTCCGCAGGCTCGGCCCGCTCGACGCAGCATCGGTGCGAAGGATTGATCCATGACCCTCGCGGCAGCGCTCATCGCGGCGTCCTTGCTTGTCGGCACGGTGGAAGGTGCCGGCGTCGTCCGCCAGCCGAACGGGCCGAAGCTTGAGCAACCGGTCCCGCTCCCGAAGGGAGCGCTGATCCGCGAGGTCCGCGACGCCGTGCGGCAGGGTCCGATCGCCGAACGGCTGACCGTCGAGGTGCGGCACCCCGAAAAGAGCACCGAGCGTGCGAACATCACGCTCCGCATCGCGCCCGGAGCGGCCCGCGACTTTCACGATGCGCAGGTCGCCATCGACGCCGGCCAGCTCCGCGTCCACGCCCGCGGCGGGACCGTCGAGCAGCCCGGCGAGCTCATCGCGGTCGCTTCGTCGAACCCCACCGTTTACTACCGCGTCCCGCTCCAAGGCGCGCCGACGCTCGCGGCACTCTCGGCTGCGCTGCTCCCCCTTCCGCTTCCAACGCTGACGATCTACTTCGCACGCGACGATGAGACGCTCAGCGAGCCCACACCCCTCACGCGCGGCATCAGTTGGGGCGACGCTTCCCTCTTGCCTTCGGATCCCTCCGCGCCAGTGACGCTCACTGGCACGGTCCTCCTGCGGCCTGACGCGGCCGCGGCGATGCTCTTTGAGTTCCAGCAGGACCGGCGCCGCTTCCGTTCACTCACCGCGCCGGTCTCCAGCGGCGGCAAGGACAGGCGCGTGCTGACCGTCACCGCCGCCTGGATCGACCCGGGTGATCCGAAAACGTGGACGATCGATACCGCCGGTCGCACGCGCGTGGAGACCCTCGCAGCCCTTGGGACGAAGATCGAGCCGAAAAAGCCCGAGGAGCCGGCGAAGCCGGAAGCGCCGAAGCCCGATCCGGCCAAGCCGGAACCCGCCCGCCCTGAGAAGGAACCGGCCGGGCCCTCACCGGCGAACCCCGAACCGCCCGCGCCGAAGGTCGGCCCCCAGCCGTAGCGGGCTCTCCAAACGGAAGCGACCGGAAGGACGAATCCTCCCGGCCGCGCTTGGGTGGCGTTGAGTTGGTTGCGATGCCCTTCAGCCCGCCTGTGAGCGCGGGTGGCTCTGGTCGTAGACGTTCTTCAGGCGCTGCGCCGTCAGGTGGGTGTACACCTGCGTGGTGCTGAGCGACTGGTGGCCCAGGATCTCCTGCACGCTGCGCAGGTCGGCCCCGTTCTCGAGCATGTGCGTCGCGAACGAATGGCGGAGGGTGTGCGGGCTGATCTTTGGGTCCATGCCGGCCTGCTTGAGGTACTTGTCGAGCTTGCGCCGGACCGAACGGCTGCTGAGGCGGCCGCCGTGCTTGTTCATGAACAGGGGCTTGCCGGTGTTGCCGTTCGCCCAGAGATTGCTGAAGCGAGGATCGCTGCCGACCAAGCCGGTGTAGCGCTTGATGGCCGCCAGGGCGTGGGTACCGAGCGGAACGATGCGCTCGCGCTTCCCCTTGCCGCGGACGCGGAGGGCCTCGCCAGTCTCATCCATGTCGTCGCCGTTAAGGTCGACGAGCTCGCTGACGCGGATGCCGGTGGAGTACATCGTCTCCAGCATGGCGCGGTCGCGCATGCCCAGCACGTCGCGGTCGCTGGGGATGGTCATGAGCTTCTCGATCTGGTCCATCGTGATCGCCTTCGGCAGGCGCTTGCCCTGCTTGGGCGTGCGGATGGCGGTCATCGGGTTGAGCGGCGCGATGCCCGTGCGCTCGGCCCACTTGTAGAACGAGCGGAGGGTCGCGATCTTGCGGGCCATGGTGGCGCCGGAGTAGGCGTTGGCGGCCAGATGCTCCAGGAACGTACGGATCCAGTCGCTGGAGCCGTCGAGCACCTTGTCGGTCAGTGTGCCGCCGCCCACCGACGCGGCGGGGTTGTCGGGCGTCTTGCGGCCGGCGCGGGCGAGCCGGGCCTCGTAGGCCTTCTGCTCGACTTCCTCGTTGACCGTGGTGCGCTGGGTCTGCTCGACCCAGTCGATGAACTGACGGAGGTCCGCTCCGTAGCAGCGCGCCGTGTAGGCGGAGAAGTGGCGCTCATCGCCGAGGTACGAGATGAAGCCGTTGACGACAGGGAGGGTTGACATAGCGGACTCCGAAGGAATGCGGACGTTCGCTTATCGAACCGATCGGGAGGGCGGATAAGTTGCGACTGAGAAGATTTCAGGAGAGGAGGTGCGGAGGGCTTTGGCGCCCCGTGTTCTTGAGCGGCCGGGCACCAGACGGGGTGGCGCACCGCCTTTGAACCGGTGTGGTCGGCAGGAATTGCGCTACCGGGTGGGAGCGCTCGTCACCTTCCTGCCCGCCTGTCGTTCCGGCTGAGGGGCAACACGGGCAAGCCGCAGCCGCTCGGCATCCAGGAGCTGGTCGAGCGCCTGGAAGGCGACGAACTGCGTGTACTGGTCCATGTTGGCCGTGTAGCTGCGCCAGCCGAGCGGGGCACGGTAGTCTGTGCGGCCGGCGGCGTACTGCTGCACGCTCATCAGCACCTCATGGTTGCGAGCGTCGAAGTGCGCCACGATGACGCTCAGCGGGCGGTCGTCGAAACGGCTGATGGTGCGCTCCGCGGCGGCCCGCTGCAAGTCGCGCGAGTCGACGCCCGCCGGGCCGGCGTCACTGGGCACCAGCGTCTGGCCCCGCCCGAACAACCCGAGGGTCAGGCCGATGCGGGGCGGGTCGTAGGGGTCCCACGAGGTGATGGACCCGACCACGACGCCGTCAACGCCCAGCGCCGTGGCGAGCAGGCGGGCGTCGGCCGGGGTGTTGATCTCGCGCAGGCCGGTGGTCCTCATCGCGCCGATCACGCGGTTCATCGGCACGGCGGCGAGGCCCCGCACCTCCTGGATACGGGCGACCAGCTCGTCGGCGACGGCCATCGAGTCGGCGATGGACGTGCCGCTCTCGTTGCGCAGCGGAGCGACGGCCCACAGGGGCTGACTGCGGTCTGCCTGGTAGGGGGAGACAAGGACCTGCGGGGTTGTCAACTCCGGCTGCGGTGTACCCCCGCAGCCAGTCAGGCAGAGCAACAGGAACAGGCTGAGAATGGGCAGAGCGTGCTTCATGGGCCTCCGGCCTGCTGGGGGGTCGTGTGGGCATCCTGCCCGATCGCGATTCTGCTGCCAGCCCGTCGCGGCGCGCCGGTGATTACGGGTTGGTCGGGACGTTTGTGGTAGTGGTGCCCGGATCGACGGGCGCTTCGGTATTCCCGTCGGTCGGCGCGGCGGCAAGGGGCTGCGCGTCGCTCGGTGCCGGGGCGGGAGCGTTCCCACCCAAGGCCGCCATTGCACGCTCGGTGCCGACGGACCAGATGTTGTCACGGCCCGAGCGGTCGGAGACAAAGTAGACTCGGTTGTCCTTGCCCCACCAGGGCGACATGTCGGTGCTGACGCCGGACGTGAGGTTGACGTTGACCGACCCGTCGGCGGCGACGACCCAGATGCCCGCGTTCGCGGCCGTGCTCCCCTTGACCGTCGCGTAGGTGATGAACTGGCCGTCGGGGCTCCAGTTGGGGTTGATCGCGGCGCCGGCCGTGGCGGGGACGATCTCGGTGGGGCTGCTGACGAAGCCGGGCTTGTAATCGATGGTCCAGAGGCCGAAGGCGCGGTCGCCGCGCTCCTTGCCGCGCTGGAACGCGATCTTGTCCGCCTTGTCGTCGCCCGTGCCGGTCACTGGGCACCAGACCGGGAACATTCCGTAGCCGATGAACTCGGCGGTTGCGGGGTTGGAGGCCTCGACGACCCACATCTCCCAGCGGCCGGAGACCTGGCCAAGGCGGCAGAAGGCGACGCGCTTGCCGTCGGGGCTCCAGGTGGGGTGCAGGTCGCAGGCGCCTTCGGGCGAGAGCTGCACGGCGCGCCCGCCGGCGGCGCCCATCACAAAGAGCTGCCAGGCGCCATTGCGGTCGCTGGCAAAGGCGATGCGCTTGCCGTCGGGGCTGATCGCGGGCATCACGTCGTTGCCCGGGTCGTTTGTGAGCTGCGTGACGGCGCGGCCGCCGATCTTCTTGAAGTAGATGTCGGCCGTGGGTCGGTGCTGCGTGCTGGAGAAGACCAGCGACTGTCCGTCGCGGCTGATGCGCGGATCGAAATCGGCGCCCTCGGAAGCAAAGGTGATCTGCGTGAGGCCCTCGGTGGCGTCGGTCGGGGTGTCGCTGTCGGTCCCGGCGGTGAAAACCAGATCGGCCCGGTCGAACGGCTCGCGCTCGACCTGCCTGCGGGGCCCCTTGACGGTGGGTGCGCCGGCCCGGGCGCCCGAAGCCTCCATCTGCGCGATCCACTCGGCGGTGACAGGCCCCGTACGGAGCGCGGGCTGGCTCGGCGCGGCCGCGCCGTCGTTGCCGACCGGCGTGGTCCGCATCATCGTGTGGTTGCCGGCGGCGCGGGGTTGGCCGGGCGCGGTCGGCAGCGCGTTCGCAGAGGCCTGCGCAGGCGCTGTGTGTGGGTTGGCAGCCGGCGGGTCAAAGCGCTGCACCATCGAGCTGTTGCTGGAGCAGCCGCCAGCAAGGGCGGCGATCAGGGCGGCGGCAAGGATGGTGTTGGCGGTGTGCGTGCGCAAGGAGAGCCTCCGCGGAAGGGGACAAGGGGCGGTCAGAGGGCTTATCGGACGACTCGTCCGGACGCCTCCAACCTGCGCCTGGCTATCGGGCGAGTGGAGCGGCGGGATAAGCGCGGTTTGGCAGAAACAGGGGTGGACGGCAGTAGACTCCCCCAGTGGCTCGCGTGCACGCGGGCCTCCACCTCAGGGCAGTCGGTCATGGAATTGCGCGCGCGGCCGGTCGCACGGTGTTGGCCGGTCTCCTGAAAGCACGCTCCGCGCACCGTGGGCGACTCGATTATCAACGGGTGATGCAGAAAAACGACCGAGTCGCCGTGCAGGGGCCGAGGTTGTCGTCAATCCGTGGAGCTTTGGAGTAAGACCCGCTTACGCCGGCGCCATGGTGTTCGCCGCAGCGGTATCGCCGGGACGGACCCAGATGGCGCGGCGGCCGCGGGGCTGCTGGGTGGCCTGCAGGTGGTCGAGGTAGGTCTGCAGAGCGCGGTCGGCGAACCGCTCGAGGAAGGCGGCGCTGGCGGAAGCGTTGATGCGGACGATCTGCTCGATCATGTCGCGCCGGCGGAAACTCCCGACATGGGACTGGTCACCGGCGCGCTGCGCGTGGGGTTCTGGGATGATGGAGTCGCTGATCAGGCGCATGGGGAACCTCGCCGCGGGTGTGGCTCTTTGTGTGCGCTCCGCGCGTGGGGTGAAAGTCGGTGACCGCGGGCTCCGCCGCGGCCGGACACAGGACATCGGCACCGACGCCGCGGAGGGCGGAGAAATGCACGGCTGTTTTGTACGGATAGGGAAGCGTTTGGATTGCAAACGGGTGGCGAGCTTTACCCGGCTGGCGGCACCGAAGCGGGAGATCGGCGTTCGCGCCACTCCGGCTACGCTGGCGCGTGCGCTACTTCACTCTGCCGGCGAGTCACTCGGGGGCCATCAGCGCGGTAAAGGATCGAGAAGAAGCGCTGGGATACTGGGTAGACAAGCCGCTTCTGCGCCAGCCTGACGCGGTGCTGCCGATGACGGTGGCCGCCTGGTCGGGCACCATCGCCGAGAGCGAGGACCCGTTCGAGGCCGATGTGCGCAGCTGGTCGGTGGCGGCGCGGTCGGAACTGCACGACAAGCTCGACCGACTCTGCACGCTCGCGCTGGAGAAGGGCGTCACGGGCCGGCTGCTGCTGCGGCCGCACGCGCGCCACGTCCTGAGCGACTGGCACACCTGCGCGCGGTTTATGAGGCAGCGCGAAACGGCGGGCGATGCTCGGACGGGGCTGCTGGTCGATCCGACGGCGCTGGTCACCGAGCAGATGCTCACCCGGAGCGCCGAGCACCTGGAGCGGACGTTCGAGCAGGTCGGGCTCGTCCTGCGGGGAGAGAGCGGGCGGGCGTCATGGATCGGCGGGGTGATCGCGTGCAACCTCCGGCGCGGAGATCGAAAGGGAGAGGCGGCGGAGAGCGATCCCCTCGCGTTTGACAGCGGCGCGGCGCTGATCCCGTGTGAGCTCGATCATCGGGAAGGTCTGCTCGATCCAAAGTTGATCGCCCACCTTGCGGCCGCTCACCTGACAATGGAGGCGCCGGTCGTTTTTGTTGGGGGCCAAGCGGCCGGCGAGCGGCAGCTCGCGGTGCTGGAAGCATGATTCACCGTCCTCAACTCCCCGCCCCTCCCTCCTCCCGGGAGGGGAGTAGAGTTGGCCCCAATGCCTAAGCCCCTCGCGCCGAACCTTGAGCATCCGACGTTTGCCGCCGTCAAGGCCCGTTTCCCCGGGTCGAAGTTCAAAGCGACCGAGTACCGCGGGTGCTCGACGCTGATCGTCACCCCCGCGGACCTGCACGCGGTGATGGAGTTCCTCAAGAACGACGCGTCGACCCGGTACGACTTCCTGAGCGACGTGACGGCGGTCGACTACCTCGGGTACGCGGCCCCGCAGCCGGCGCGGTTCGGCGTCGTCTACATCTTGCGGTCCTACGAGAAGGACGAGATGTTCATCGTCAAGACGTTCCTCGACCCGTCTCTGCCGACCGACGGAATCGCCGAGGACCCGGCGCTCTACCTTGACAGCGTGACGGACCTGTGGATGGGCGCCGAGTGGATGGAGCGCGAGGTGTTCGACATGTTCGGCATCCGGTTCCGCAACCACCCCGACCTGCGGCGGATCCTGCTCTGGGAAAGCTACCCGGCCCACCCGCTGCGCAAGGACTACCCGCTGCGCGGGCGCGGCGAACGCGAGGACTACCGCGTCGTAGATCGCACGGACGCGTAAGAGGACACAAACGCAGGGGCAGGAGTCGGCGGAGCACCGGGCTGGGGTGCGGCCGTCTTGTTGTTCGATCAGCCCGATACCGCGGCGAGGACCTCAACGAGGCTGTCGGTTTCGGGTGTCGGAACGCCGTGACGTGCGCCCAGGCGCTGGACCACGCCGTTGCGGGCGTCCCATTCGAGCGGGCGTCCCGCGAGTCGGTCGGTAAGAATGGAAGTTCCCGACGCGGGTGGCAGAGCGGCAAATCCAGCGATCAACTCGTCCGCGTACGCGTCGTCGATGCGTGCCCCCTCGGCGCGGCCGACACGGATCGTCTCAAGGGCCAGGCGTCGGGCACGTTCGCGCACCGAGGCGTCGCAAAAGATCACCGCGGGCGCGGCCGCGGCGGCCATCAGGCCCGCGACGGCGTTCCAGCAGAGTTTGGTCCACGCTTCGGTGACAAAGGCGCCGGTTGTTTCGATCCTGGCGCCGCTCCCGCGCAGCGCCGCGACCAGGCGCGCCGCGCCAGGACCGTCAGGGGCGATGAGCCGGAGCGGGCCGCCCGAACGGGCGACCTCCGGCGCATGCATGAGAGCGGAGCAATGAACGACGACGGGCAGGATGGTCGCCGCGCCGCAATAAGGCGCCACACGCTGAACGTGCTCGACACCGTTCTGGAGCACGGCGAGGAGGGTGCCCGCCGCGCACAGGCGCGATAGCCACGCCGCGGCGCCCACGGTCTGGTGGGCTTTCACCGCCAGGATGACCAGGTCCGCCGGCCCATGAACCGCCGACGGATCGGTGACGATCCGCGCCGAAAGGACCAGTGGCGGCTCACCGCGCTGCTCGACCTTGATCGTCGGCAGCGGACGCCGCGAGCAGATGCTGAGCTCGTGCCGCCCCGCCCGCTGCACCGCCGCCGCCGCCTGACAGCCGATTGCGCCGGGACCGATGACGGAGACATGAGCCATAAGCGTTGTGGAGACCGTGAGGACCGCTACTCTGAGGGCGTCTTCGCTTTGATCAGGAGCGGGAACACCGCGAAGCAGACGCCCGCGATGAGCTGGCCGATCAACATCTCGACCAGTTGCTCCCGGCGTGAAATACCCAGGGCGCCGGCAAACACCAACCCGGCAACAGTAACCGCCATCAGGGCGCCGATGAGCGCCAGCATCCACGGACGGATGCGCATCACGAACTGTTGGAACGCCGTCATTGTCCGATGGTCGTCGGCGCGGGTTCGATGATCCGGACCTCGCCGTTCTTCTGGTCCCATGTGATGCGTCGCGCGCGGAGCGGCGCGGGGCGCGCGGGGTCGACGAAGGTGACCAGCGGCTGGTCGGTGCCGTCCTTGCCGGCGGCCTCCATGAACTCGCGCACGGTGTCGTAGAGCAGGCTGTGGGCGGTCAGCTGCTTCCCCTCGCTCTTGGCGACGACGTTGCCGACGGCTTCGACGCGTTCGAGGCTGGCGTCAAGGCGCGCTAGAGGCGCGTTCGCGCGTGCCCCGCCTGCCTGCGGCGCCTTGACCTTCAGGAACGCGGTGAGCTGGTCGCAGTCCAGCGTCGTCTGCGGCGGGCTGGGCTGCGCCGGCGTTGCAAGCGGCTGGTGGGTGAGGGCGATGTCCCGCTTGAGCACCGCCTCACCCTTGATCAGGTCGAGGTTCATCGAGCCGGACCAGGTGAACAGGCTGGTGCCGCTGGTGGAGTTGAAGCCCCCCAGCGGCGCGACCGGCGAGCCTGGCTGGGTCGGACGCGCGGGCGCCGCCGGCTTCGCGCCCGGCGTGCGGTCGTCTACAAGCAGCTTGCCGGCGACGGGCACTTCGAGCGTGCGATTGGGGTGGTTGGCGATGATGCGGAAGCCTTCCAGGTACGTCAGGCGTTGCAGCTTCTGCTCGCCGTTCTCGGTGATGAACTCGCGGTTCTCCAGCGTTGCCGGCCGCGGCGGGCGGCCGTCGATGCCCAGCTCGCCGACCGCCTCGGCGGAGATGAGCTCGCGCTGCTTCTTCTCCGCGCCCGGAGCACCGGGAGCAGGCTTCTCGTCTTTCTTCGGCGCGGGGGTGAACTGCAGCAGCACGGTCGAAGCCTGCAGCGTGTTGCGCTCGACGTCGCCGCGGGTCATCGTCGCGCTCGCGTCGCCCACGCACTCGGCCCGTCCGGTGACGCTGTTGAACGTCATCGACTTCGTCCACGTCGCGAGCGACGAGGACATCGGCTCGTCCTTCGCAGGATCGCCGTCGGCAAGTGAGCTGACCGTTCCCGGCCCGTCGATGAACGCCTCGCCCGTCGCCTGCGTGAGCTTGAGGTGCCCGCCGGTCATCACCGCGCCGTCGCGCGAGACGGTAACGGGCTTGCCGTACAGGTCGGCGATGCCGGCGGCGGGGTCGACCTCCAGCCTGTCGGCAGACGCGGCGAACGTGGGCTCGCGCCCGTCGGCGCCGTCGGTGACGTGGACGTCATCAACCGCCACAGCCTTGGTCACCGCGAGCTGCCCCTTGGCGTCCTTGGCGAGATCGGCGGTGATCGTGCGGGCCTTGAGGTTCAGGCCCCCTTCGCCGCCGCCGCCCGCGGTGGCCTGAGCGCTGCCCGCGACTTCGATGCCCGATGGCTGCTGCTCGCCCGTCTTGGCGTCGGCGGCGAAGTTGACGGTGATCTGTTCGCCCTTGAGCGTGTCGCGCCGCGGCCCGATGGGCGCACCGGCGACGGGTGCTCCGCCGGTGGCGGTAAGCGTCGCGGCGGTCGACGCGGCGGGTGCGCTGGCGACGGCGTTGCCGCTCATGCGGAGTTGTTTGATGGTGGTCTTGCCGCCCGTGAGGGGGTCGTTGAACAGCACCGTCGCTTCGTCGGCGGACGCCTTCACCTCGCCGCTATCGGCGGTGAAGCCCCCCTTGATGTCCGCGGTCTTGAGGTCGGGCGTGATGAAGTTGCCCACGGTGGCGAACTGCAGCACCAAGGTGTTGCTGAAGTTGAGCGTCGTCGTCGGTGGGGCGGCATCGGGATTGGTGGTCGGCGAGGTCGTTTCGGGCGCAGCCGGGGCCGTCGCGCGCGCAAGCGCGGCAGGCGCGGGTGTAAGCGTACCGCCGCCGATGAGGTCCACCTTGCCGGTGCCGAGGTTGACTGCCGCCCCCTTGCCGACAAGCTTCCCCGTGCCGTCGACGTCGATCTCGACAGGGATCGCCGGTGTCGAGGCCAGGGTGAGCTCGCGGGTGGTGGCGCCGAAGTCCACACGCGCGGCGGTCATGCGCCCCTTGAACGCGTCGTCCTGCACCCTCACCGGCGCCTGGCCGGCGTGGAGCCGCACAGCCAGCTTGTTGTCGCCGAATTCTTTCGGCTGAGCGTTCTCTCCGCTGACGGACACAGGGGTGACGACCAGGCGTCCGGTCCACTCCCCCGTAATCGTCGTTTCGGGCGCGGCGGGATCTGACGGTTTCGCCGACGCAGCGTTCGCGCCCGGAGCAGGTGCGACAGGTTC
>DASPMT010000298.1:0-5433 GCA_035626935.1 Phycisphaerales bacterium
GCGCCCATGCCGCCGGTCACGGCCGGTGAGACGTCGTTCCACGACGCACCGCCGTCGGTGGACTTCAGTACAAGCTGCGTGGAGGTGCCGTTGAGGAACTGGCCCAGACCGACCCACACCACCTGTCCGTTGGACGGGTCGGCGGCGAGCGCTTCGATCAGCACGGGCTCAGGAACGCCCGGAAGCGTGACGCGCTGCCACGTTGCGCCGTTGTCGGTGCTGGCGAACAGCCCGTCCTGCGTCGCGGCGAACGCTTTCCCGCTCAGCGTGAACTCGACGTCCTTGATGCCGCGGTTCCCGGTCTCGTTCACCAACTGCCAGAAGCCGCCGTTGTCGTTCGAGACGTACAGGCCTCCCTGGCCGAAGCTGTCGTTCACGCCGGCGATGCGGACGTTGGCGGCAGTGGGGGAGGCGGCGACCGCCCGGGCGTTGGCACCCTTGGGTCCGAACGGCGCCCACGCGGGGACGAACGAGGCTCCTTCCGACGTGCTCTCAAACAGCACGGGCGTGAACGCAGGCCGCGCACGGTTCCCTTCCGAATCGACCGGCGCCTTACCGGGTTCAGCGATAAGGCATGGGGTGAGTGCAAGCGGCGCGACAAAGAGCACCAAGTGCTTCATGCAAGTCTCCTCGAAATGGTCCGCGGCTGCCGGTTGAGATGGGACGACAGCCCAAAGCTCCACGAGTGCGTGCAGGATCAGTCTACTTCGATTATGGGACAGCGCAAGTCCTTTTCGTTTCGCTCAGCGAAATACTTTCGACGCTAGTGGCCACTCCTTTGCCCCGTGATACACTGCAGAAGATGATTCCGAGCGCGGATCCCCTAAGGGGAATCTCAACCGACGAAACGCTGGAAGGACGCATCAGCCGGATCGGCCGATCGCTCACGGCGGCGGTCTCGGAGATCATCGAGGAGCTCCCTCCGTCAGCGCGGAGGCCGACCGACGTCTCGCGCGCCTTCAAGATCAACAAGGACCTCTCAAGCCGCCTGCTCATCGCGCTGGGCAAGCGAGACCCCCTTGCCGCTGCTTACTACATGCCGGGTCCCGAGGCTCTGAGGAAACTCATTCAGACCGCTGGCGGCAAAGTCACCAACCCGGTCGCGCTGGCGCGCCTCAAGGCGGCCGTCGAGGAGTTTGAGCTCCTGGTGCGCGAACACGGCGGCAACCGTGGAGCGCTCGGCGCCATCATCAGCGGCTGGGTTCCCGAGGCCCGCGCCCGCTTCGAGATGGAGAACAAGCAGGCCGCCTTCCGCGCAATGGCCAACCTGCGCGGCTGCGCCGCCAAGACCCTCGTGCAGGCCGCTCTGGTTCACCCGTCGCAGACGCCCGGGCGCGTCGACGGGCTCGGCATCGTCGGCTACGCGGGCCTCCGCCGCACCCGGCCCGGTGTGCCGCTGCACATCTCCACGCTCCGCACAGGCCCGGGCGCAGAGGGCGAAGCGCCCCTCTCGGTCGCGGGTGAAGCGATCGACGCGATGAGCGGCGACATGCTGCTCCGCGAGTTCTGCTCGACGCCGACGCCGGAGATCCTGGTCCGCCCCGCGGGTTCGGTCGCCCACTACCTGCTCGCGGGCGACCGCGTTGGGCTTACCGGCGCGATCGACCTGTTCCTCGGCGAGTTCACCCCGCGCGTCTTCGGCTTCACTCAATCGAGCCCGGGCCGGCGCGTCTCGGTCACGGCCGACATCGAGATCTGCACCGAGGAGCTGGTCTTCGACACCCTTATCCACCGTGACGTCTGGCCGGGTGTGGACCCTGAGCTGGGTGTCTACGACACGTCGATGCTCGGACGCGTCAACGTCAACAACCGGGAGCGCGACATCGACCGGATGGATCTCTTCGAGACTGTTGTCCAACTCGGACACGGGGTCCAGTCGTGCCGGATCGAGGGGGTGCCGCGCTACGTTGAGATGCTGCGCAGCGTCTGCGCGCAGCGCGGTTGGGACCCGGAGGCGTTCCGGTGCTACCGCTGCCATGTCCAGTATCCGGTCTACGCCACGCAGATCATCCTCTCGTGGCTTCCGCCGCCTCCCTGACGCCGCCGACCGCTCTAGAAGAAATCCGGCATCCACGGCGAGCCATCGCCGCCGAACACCATGCCCGCCGCCGCCACGGCGCTCTCCGGCCCTTCGATCATCCCCGCCAGCCGCAGCGTAGCCGGCGACGAAAAGCCGCTGTAGAGGGATGCCAGCGATCGCTCAGTAAGGCGTATTTCGCCGCGGCCGCCGGTCGAGACTTCGGCACGCCCCGCCTTCACCCGCACAACCAGCGGCCCGGTATTGCCCGGCAGGGTGTCGTCGGTGATGTGCAGGTGCAGCTCGGTGTCTACGGCGGGGTTATACCCCCGCAGCCGCAGCGCGTCCGCAGGCCGGACGACGCGGAGCATCCAGTACTCCTTGAACGTGCCCACCGACCGCTGCTGCGCCAGCAGCGAAAGCAGCGGGTGGTGCGCCCCCCCGTAGAACGTCACCTCGTCGGCCATCGACGCGTAGTCGTGCAGCATCCCCAGCACGCGCCGGCCGGCGTCGGCATCGACAAACGCCATGTCGGTCACCTCGATGGTGATACGGCCCGTGTCCTTCTGCTTCTGCGCCACCACCGCGTACCCCTCAACGCGCCCGTCGCTTCCCACGCTGGCATAGCCGATCGCTTTGCGGCTGCGCCAATCGAAGACGCGCTTCCACACGTACGGACCGCGGTCGAGCGGGCCGCTGAACCGCGACGCGAACTGCTTGTAGACCGGCATCAGCCGCTCGACCTGTTCGAAGGTGATCGATTCCCAGCGGCCGCCATTGCCGCACCGCTCGCGGCAGTCGATCTCGTTCACCGGCAGCGTGAACGCCACGCGGTGACCGGCCTGTTCGTAGCCGACCTGCCGGTACAGCGGCTGGGTGCTGGCGTAGAGGGCCGACAGAGGCTCGCCGCGGTCATGCATCTCCTCGGTCGCCCGCCGCATCATCCACCGGGCCAGACCTTGCCCGCGCGCCTCGGGCGCCACCGCCACGCCCGCGATGCCGATCATCGGCACGGACCGTCCGCCGAAGAACTGGCCCATCTCGATGCGTCGCAGGCACGCGTCCGCCCGCCCGTCGCTCGAGCGATCCACCGAGCGCAGGTCGGTGAGGCCCTGGTTGCGCACCCACTCCTCGCAGTCCTTTACCGGCCCGCCGAACGCGGTCGCGATCAGCGACGACACACGGGCCACACTCTCCTCACCCACGCACGCGTTGTACTTCGCATTGATCACGACGTGCTCCAGCAAAGCAGCCAGGCCAGCGGACCGTCAAGCGCCGGGAACTGTCAGCGGTCACGAACGGCCTTGTCGACGGCTAAGGCGTGAAGAAGCTCTGGTGCAGCTCCGCATGGCGCAGGTTGATCGCGATCCATTCGTCGTGCGACAACGGCCCGAAGACCGGGTTCGGCCGGGTCGGCGCCGTCGACGCCAGTCGCTTCCACGCCGTCCGCAGGCGCGACAGCCCCTCGTCGGTCGAAAGAACCTCGATGTTCTTGGTCCCGCCTTCAATGCCGGGGATGCGGGCGCCCGCGGGAAGGCCGCGCATGTACTTCCCCTTCATTGCCCGAAGGATCACCTTGACAAACCAAGGCGGCCGCAGGTCCGGCGGGTACCCGTCGAGGGCGAAGTTGATCCATCCGGCGACGTGTCCGAGCGCCTGCCCGGGCGTCCAGTTGCCGCACCGTTTCAACGTTCCCTTACGGTCGGCATCCGCGATCAGTTCCGCGTCGCGCAGCGCATCGTCGATGCTCGCAAACCGCAGGACCCGCCGCCCACCCTCGCCGCACCTGACCTGCTTCGTGTCAACAGCGCTCATACGTTGCCCTGCCCTTCTTCGCCGGCCTCGTCCGCGTCCGCTCCTTCGCCGCCGGTGACCTCCTCGATCCAGCGGTCCATCCGAGCGCCCGTCGGAAAGAGCGCCGCCATCGTCACAGCGCTCGCCGCCGTCGCCAGTAGAAGCAGCCCATTCCCGGTGATTAGCGCGAACGCCGCGCCTGCCAGCCCCGGCCCCTCAACGGCGGCCGCCCGCACGAACGCCCGCTGCATGAACCCGTGGTACACCCGGGCTGTGGCCGCATCGTCGTCGGCGCGTGACGACCACTGCACCGCCGCCTGCTGCTTCAACCACCACCCCGCGCCGACGCACACCGCGACCGTGCCGACCATCGACACCGCCAGCACTATCCAATAGATGTCAGACGCGGCGCCTGAACCCGCGGGGGCCGCGGCTGCCGGTACGGCGCCCGGCGCCGGCGGCGCCGCCGGGATGCCCAGCGGCGTCAGCGCCCCCGCGCGGGAAAGGCCCATGAACCCGAGCACGCCGCCGCCCACCAGCAGTCCGACCACCAGCACGACATACAGCACCTGACACAACCGCACCACAGAATCGGCGGTGACAGGCCCGCGCCCGCTTTCGCCGTGCGCGCGCGTGTGCGCGGAGGCGCCGACCGGAAAGGAAAGGGGTGCTCGATCCTGCATCTGAAGGTCACTGTAAACGGCCACCGGGGCTGCCGCTCGGGCACCCTTAGGGGGCTCATCCGTACCGGTACGTGATCGGCGCGTCTACCTCGGCGTGCAGGCTTGCGTGCACCGGGCAGGCGTTGCCGGCCGCCTCGATCCGCGCCCGCATCTCAATCGGCACGTTCTGCGGCATCGACACCATCACCGGCAGCCGCGCGATTCTGCGCGGCAGCGGAGGGCTGGTCATGTGCTTCTCCACCGTCGCGGAGGCGCCGTCGAGCTTGATGCCGTGGCGCTCAGCGAACATCGCCATCGTCGTGAGGACGCAGGCCGCCAGCCCCGCGGCCACCAGATCAGTCGGCGAAAAAGCCGAAGCGTCGCCGCCGATGTCCCTCGGTGCGTCGGTGCCCAGCGTCGCTCCTTCGGGGTGCAGCAGCGAGCACTTCTTTTTCCCATCGTAGCGTGAGGTGATCTGAACCATGAGATCACTATAAGAGCGCTGCGCACAAGCACACCCGTTGGCGAGCGAAGGGCACGAACGATCGCGTGAGCCGGCGCGGCCGCGCGGACATCTCTGGACGCAGAGACTCGGCGCTGTATATTGACTGCCATGAACACCGGCATCTCATTCTCCGCCGCTATGCGCTGCGCCGGTCTGCTCGCCGGCGGCCTGGCGTGCGGGGCCGCTTCGGCGGGCCCGTTGAACCCGCCGACCGGGGCCATCGTGTCGTCCGGTAAAACGCTGGCGGAGGTTGAGCCGAGGATGGCCGTGAACGCGGCCAACACGCCCGGAGATGCCGACAGCCTGTTCCGCATAACTCAGCCCGGCTCGTACTACCTGACGGCGAACGTCGCGGGCGTTCCGGCCAAGCACGGGATCGAGATCGCCGTGGGGGGTGTTACGCTGGACCTCAACGGCTTTGAACTGACGGGCGTCGCCGGTTCGTTGGACGGGGT
>DASPMT010000299.1:0-2987 GCA_035626935.1 Phycisphaerales bacterium
ACCAGCGCAGCTTCTCCTCCGCCTCGCGCTGCATGAACCGCTTGAGGTACGGCCGCCGCGCCTGCTGCAGCAGCGCCGCCTTCTGCGACGGGTACCGCCCCAGGTACTTGGTGTTGCTCTCGGCCCAGTAGCTCAGCGTCACATCCACCTTCTCGATCATGTCGAGCATGACCGGGTTTGCGAAGGCGATCTGCTCGTCACTCCCGTGCGCCACCAGGGCCTCGGTCAGGGCCTCGCTCCGCGGCCAATAGAAGGGGTTCCCGCCGGCCTTCAGCACCGCCGTGAACAGTTCCTCGGCCAGCGGCATGCCGACCGGGTCCCCGATCACCGCGACCAGGTCCCCCTTCTTCACGCCGGTCGAGTAGCGGACAAGGACATCGGCGAGCCTGGCGTAGCGCGGGTCGTGCATAGACATGAGAATAGCTTGGTCTACAACGAAGAACCCCGCGCCGATCGCGGCGCGGGGTGGTGTGTTCAAAGTTGCAATGCGACCCTTCAGACGCGGCGGCGGCGACCGGCCGCGAGCAGGCCGAGGCCCACCAGCGCGGCAGCGCCCGGCGTGGGAACCGCGGAGAAGGAGACGTTGTCGATGGCGAGCCCGTGGTCGTTGCCTGGGTCGTTGTTGTCCCACCAGCGCATCACGAGGTACTGGCCGGGCTGGACCGTCACGTTGACGGTCGCGTTGATGCCGGCCGTGCGGTTGGCCGGGAGGTTGCCGTCGAGGGCGGTGGCGGTGCCTCCGATGACCGGGCTGGCGAAGTCGAGCGCGGGCACGGCGGTGAAGCCGGCGACGTTCGAGGCGACGACGTCGGCGCCGGTCGGCAGCGCGTTGAGGACGGTGAAGTCGAACACCAGCGAGTTGACCGACGTGTTCGCGTTGCGCCACTGCTCGCCGTCGTAGCTCAGGGTGAAGCTCACCAGGTCGAAGGCGTTGGTGTTCTGGATGACCAGCAGGGTCACCGACTCGAAGCTGCCCGAGGCGATGTGCCCCAAAGCCCGATCGGTCGCGTTGAGCGTTCCGTACGAGAAGAGGCCGCCCGTCGTGCTGGTGCCCGCATCCACGCGGTGGATCGCCGTCGAGTTCGTCGTGGTGCTCTCACGAATGGTGTTTGACGACGAGGAGCCGCTGAAGTTGTACCACCCCGGGATGGTGGAGTTGTTCGACCAGGCCCACGTGACAGTGTTCGAGCCCGAATTTGGGAGCGAGTCGAAGTCCTGGGTGTAGTTGCCCGTGCTGTACGGAACCTGCGCGAGCGCGGCCGAAGTGCCGGCGCAGAGCGCAAACAGGGCGATCATCTTGGTCATGGGGTCTCTCTCCTCACTGGCCCGTCTTCCGACGGAGCGATTTGTCCGAAGCCGCAGCCTCCGCCGAACGGCGGCCGCACGCTCAATGATACAACGGGAACCAGTCTGCCGCAACCCCCGAATCCGGGGAGGTGAGACCTGGCAATCTCCTGCATTTCCCCTGACGCCCAATCCCGGCAGTTTAGGGAACACGAGCCGGGATGGGCCTGATCGCCATCTGCGCACTAGTCGACGATAAACAGCCTTGCCCCCGTCTCAGAGCTGGAGCGGTGAGGCTCGGCGTCATCGGCGACGTGGTAGCTCATCCCGGGTTTGAGCGTGACCGTGCGGCCATCTTTCAGCTCGGTCTGCAGCTCGCCGGCGAGGCAGAGGACGATGTGGCCCTTGGTGCACCAGTGGTCGGCGACATACCCCGGCGAATACTCGACGACGCGGACCCTTGTCTCTCCTGCCGAGAGGGTGCGCCAATGCGCCGTGCCGCGGCCCCCCTTGGCCTGGTCGGCGCGGTGCTCGTCCGATTCGACGCGTGACCAGTCGGCGACGGAGAATGGAAAACCAGCGAGGCGCATGTGATGCTCCGGCGGGGGCGGGTGCGGGGTGGCGGCGGGAAGTGGGAACGGCGGCCGCGCAGCCCACAGTTTCGGGTTCGCGCGCGGAAGTCAAGCCAAGCTGGGCGATCGGCAGGGGTATCCCCCACGCGAACGCGTGTTGACTGCTATGCGTCGCGGCGCTGGTACATGTAACCGTTGAAGTCGATGTCGCCGACGGTGGCGCCGAGCTGCCGCAGCATATTGATCGCCTGGGCCCGGTGGTGAACCTCGTGGAGCGCAAGCTGCGTGAAGATGTCGGCCGCGGTGGCGGTGATGATCTGCGGCTTCTCGCCGGGGTCTTCGGTGCCGGGGATGGGGATGCGGTACTCGATCGGCGCCTGCCAGTCGGTGACGGCGGCGATCGTGCGCCGGGTGTGCTCGGCCTGCTCGGCCCAGGCGGCGATCAGCGTGCCGAGCGGCGGAGGTGTCTCGTCGTGGTAGGGCCAGTGGCTGTAGGGCGGCAGCGTGGTGCGCTCGATGCGCCGCGCGTACATCCACTCGCACATCATCACGTGGGTAAGCGTGCGCAGCAGCGTGCCGAAGCCGATGGGGAAGACCTGGCTGTGCTGGTCGGGCGTGAGTGGGCGGGCGGCATCCAGCACGCGGGCGCGGGAAAGGGTGAGGTAGTGGTAGATGCGGAGCGGGTCGTTCATGGTGCGATCGAAAGAGGGGCGGAGCGGGGAGAGTGGCTTAATGAAGGCGAGCGACCTTGGCGTTAAGGTACCAGGCGTGGTGCTCAAGGTGCCATGTGGCGTACTCCATGATGCGGCGGGCGGACTGGGGGCCGCGCTCGGGGTGCATGCCGGCCCGTTGCCACTGCTGCTCGGTGAGGGTGGAGAGCCACTGGGCGATCCAGAGACGCTGAGAGTGGATAACGGCGACGAACGCGCCGACCGGGTAGCGTGCGCCGGTCTCGGGCGTGCCGTACATGTTGGAATCGATGAACGCCTCCTCGTCCCACACGGCGAACATCGGCCGCTCCTCGCCCACGACGCGGCGGACGCGGTGGCTGAAGAGGATCTCGGCGTCGGCCAGGTGTCCCAGCAGAACGCGGCAAGGCCAGCGGCCCACGCCCGACTCGGGGCGGAAGGC
>DASPMT010000300.1:0-3408 GCA_035626935.1 Phycisphaerales bacterium
CATTGCCGCGGCGATTGCGAGGATCGCCACGGTGACGAGCACCTCGATGAGCGTGAACGCGCCTCCGCGTCGGGCGTGCCTGGGGAGGGTGGCGGCTGGTCGGCTCGGCGAGGGCATGAACGGCTCCGGTGCGATCAAGAAACGGCCTCCCGACGAGTGCGCGGACAGGGTTACTTCACCGGCGCACCGGCCGGCGCGACGGCGGGGGGGGCGGGGGGGGCGGCGCCCGGGGCGTTGGCGGGCCAGTTAATGACGTTGACCTGCTGGGGACCGGCGAGTTGGCCCTCGATGCGGCTCAGGCGGGCGTTGGTCTCCATCTGCTGCTCGATGACGCGCTTGAGCATCTCGACGGCGCTGACGGGCGCCGAGGGGATGTTCTCCGGCGCGGGGATCACGCCCGTTGGAGGCAGCGCGTTGATCAGGCCGCCGTTGGTGTAGCCGCTCACCTGCGCCCGTGCGGCCTGCGGGCCGAATTGGCCGAACGTCATCACCAGAAGGTTGACGCCCAGCAGCGTGCACAGCGACGCGGTAAGGGCGGTCGCGAGCATGCCGCTGCGGTCGGCGCCGGAGCGCGGCTGGCTGGCAGGCTTGGCGGGAGCTGCAGGGGCGTTTGAATTCGTGGCGGAAGCGGGTTGGGCGGGGGGCTGGTTCATGGCGGTCCCTGGTGGGTGGAGTCGGTGTGATCGGCGCGTCGTTCACTGCGCGCAGCGCGGCGCGAGGTCTATCGGCCCGACCCACGCGCGACTTGGGCTCACTTGGGGAAGGGCTGGTCGTTCTGGTCGAAACCGCCCGCCCATACGCGGCCCGTCGCGGGGTCGAAGATCCACGCGTAGCCCGCCTGGTAGCCGGTGTCGGGCGTGTTGCGGAGGATGATCCGCTTGTTGTTCGCCGAGTCGACCCAGGCGTTCACGGGGGCGCTGAGCAGGAACTCGGGCCCGATAATCGCGCCCCAGGTGCCGTTGCCGGCGGTGACCGCCGGCAGGCTGCGGTGGACGATGTGGTACGCCTCCATGTGGCGCCGGAGCTTCTTGAGCTCGCTGTAGGTGACGCTCCCCTGGGCGTCCATCGTCACGTTCCACGAGGCCCCGAGCACGATAGCCGCGAGGATGCCGAGGATGAGCACGACGATGAGGATCTCGATGAGCGTGAAGGCGCCCCTTGCGGCGCGCGACGCTCCCGACCTACGCAATCCGGTAAGGCTCGCGTTCATAAAAGCGGCCGGCACTCTCTCGAGTCCCGGCCGTGACTGAGTTCATGTCGGACAGACCGGGGGGATTACTCCCAGACCTTGGTCGTCTCGTTCCAGCGGCAGGCGAAGAGCGTCTTCGCCGTGTCGTCCCAAACCCAACCCGCGGTCGTCGAGGCCGTGTGGCTCGCGCCGGCCGAGATGGTCGACGAGTTGGTGCGGGGGTTCACCGGGTCCGAACGGAGGTAGTCCGGGCCGCGCAGAGCGCGGGCCGCCGCCGTGGCGCCGGCCGGGTCGCCCCAGCTCAGGGCCGAAGCCGAGAACGGGTACGAGCCGTTGTTGCGGACGCGGTAGAGCTCGACCATGTTGCGGATCGTGCTCAGCTGGGTCTGGATGTTGCCGGCCTGCGCATCGTCGCTGGCCTTGGTGAACTGCGGGATGACGATCGCCGCGAGGATACCGAGGATCACGACGACGATCAGGATTTCGATGAGGGTAAAGGCCTTCTTGACACCGTTACGCATAGCGAGACACTCCTTGCTGTTGTCCTGGCCGCCGCGGAGGACTTCCCCGCGACCGGCACTCACGTGCGTCGCCCTCTCCGCGTGGAGCGACGCCGCACGCAGTACATCGGCGCGGGCGCAGCTTGCCTGTGGCCCCCACTGCCCCACGGTGTGTCTTTCTCCGGCTTGTGACGGTTGGAGCGCCTGTGACGCGCGACCGGCTCAGGCCCGGCTGGTTTTATCGGAGCGGCTCCCCCGGCCGTGGAGTCCGAGAAACAGTGGCTCCTCGCGTCGCGACGGAGTGACCGCGCTGCCGCACGCAGTGAGCGCCGCGGCTATCGGTCCTGCGGCCGCAGCACCTGCAGGCAGTAGCCCACCGGCTCAAACGCCTTGGGCCTTCCGGTGGGCCCGTAGCAAGCCACGACGCTCCACCCGCCGGCGCGCAGGATCTTCTCCCACTGCGGCTTGGTATAGGTGCGCAGGTGGTAGACGCTGTCGATGTGGCGCTCGTGCCTGGCCCTTCCGCGTCCGGTGATGACGGTCTTGTGGCTCATCGCCGTCTCGCGGCGGGATCGTCCCTCGGGCGGAACGTACGAAACGAACTGATGCACGCTCAGCCCCGCGATGCGCCCCTTCCAGACATCCTCACTCGGCTGAGCGATGCCGGGCGGGTTGACCTCAACACCTACGATGTAGACCCCGCGCGGGCGCAGCGCTCGCCTGACGCACGCCAGGTGCGCCAGCACGGCCTTGTCCGTCATCAGGTGCCGGACGGAGTTGATCGGGTTAAGGGCGGCGTGGAACGACGGCTGGGGCACATCGAACGACTCCATCGGGGCGGTGAGAAACCGCAGCCGACCGCCGACGCCCAGCCGCTGGGCCTCTTCTGCGGCGAAGCGGTTCATCGGCTCCAAGAGGTCCACGCCGACCCCGGTGTGCCCGCGCTGGGCGAGCGCGTGCAGGTAGCGTCCGGTGCCGCTGGCGGGTTCCAGCCAGTGGAGCGGGCCCGATGCTGCACCGGGTGCGTGGCGCCGGGCGATGCGTTCAAACACACGCGTTTCGGCAGACGTACCGCTCAGGTGCAGCACGTGGTAAACCAGGGGATCGGCGTAATAGCTCGCCCGGTCGCTGGTGACGGCGGTCATGCACCGACGGCGGCGCGCCGCTCCATCTGCACCACGCCTCCCACCACCGTCGCGACAGCGCGCCCCTTGACATTCCAGCCGACGAACGGTGAGTTGGTGCTCTGGCCCCTGAAGGACTCGTGCGCGACCGCCCACTCCGCGTGGGGATCGATCACCGTGACGTCGGCGGGCCCGCCAACGCGCAGGCTCCCGAGCCCCATGACGTCGAGCCCGCAGAGCCGGGCAGGCTCGATCGTGAGCAGCTCGATCAGCCTTCCCCAGCCGACAACCCCGTCGTGCACGAGCGCTCGGGCGTAGAGCGCGAGCGCGGTCTCAAGCCCGATGATGCCGAAGCTGGCGGAATCGAACGGCACGTCTTTGCTCTCGGGCGTGTGCGGCGCGTGGTCGGTGCCGAGCACGCTGATCGTGCCGTCGGCGATGCCGACCTTGATCGCGTCGATGTCGCGCCGCTCGCGCAGCGGCGGGTTCATCTTCAATCGCGTGTCGTAGCCGCCGTTGAACGACTCGATCAAGTCGCACGTCAGCAGCAGGTGATGAGGGCTCGCCTCCGCGGTGACCGGCAGCCCCTCCTTCC
>DASPMT010000301.1:0-2746 GCA_035626935.1 Phycisphaerales bacterium
GTGATCGATCGGCTGACTGGCGTGTTGTCTGAGTTGAGCGACATAGAGAAGAAGCTGGCGTGCGCCGCGGGGGTGTCGAGCGACCCGTCGTGCGCGGGCCTTCGGCCGACGCGGGGGCTGGTGGAGCCGTTGTCGGCCCGCGGCGAGCAGGCGCGGCGGACGCTGGCGGCCGTTCCCGCAGACCCCGTGTTCCCGGTGCTGGATGTGGCGAAGCTCGCGGGCGCCCCGTGAGCGGCGCAGACGGGGGCGGAGCGATACGCTTGGTGATCGACAATGGGAGGAACGCAATGAGCATCTCTGTGCTTGGTCGGTGGGTGGTTTTCGCGGCGGTGTGGTGCGGGGTGGAGCTCGGCGGGGTGGCCGCGGCGCAGCCGCCGGCGGACCAGGCGGCGGACGCCGAGCTGGTCGAGACTCGGCGCGAGGTGCCGAAGCTGTCGGCGCCCGCGTCGTACGTGATGAAGGACAACACCGTCCGCGTGGAGCTGAGCAACTACGCGGGGTACGCGGGGCTGATCGCGGCGAACAAGGGGCTCAAGGCGACGGAGGACTCGGTCTTCTTCAAGAAGCACGGCTTCAAGGTGGAGCTGGCGCTGAGCGAGGAGGAGAGCTGGTCGGCCCTGAACTCGGGGAAGATGGCGGCGTCGGCGACGACGGTGGACGTGCTGGCGGCGTACGGCCGGCAGTTTGAGGTCGTGGTGCCGGCGCTGATCGGGTTCTCGCGCGGCGCCGACGGCATCGTGGTGCGCAGCGACGTCAAGCGCGTCAACGACCTGAAGGGGAAGGTGCTCTCCACCTGTCAGTTCACCGAGTCGGACTTCTTCCTGCGATACCTGGCGCAGGAGGCTGGGTTGGAGGTGAACCTGCTCGACGACCTGAAGGCCGCGGCGGACCCGAACAAGGTCAACCTCGTCGCGTGCGCCGACGGCTTCGGCGCCGGGGACATCTTCCTGCGTGACCTGAAGGCGGGGCGGAAGCGTCTGGCGGGGTGCGTGACGTGGGCTCCCAAGACGACCGAGGTGGCGCAGGAGTCGGGCGGCCTGGCGCACGTGCTGACGACCAACCGCAACCTGCTGATCGTCGCCGACGTGCTGATCGTCAACGCCGGGTTTGCGCGCGAGAACCCGAAGATCGTGGCGGGGCTGGTCGACGGCCTGCTGGAGGGGAACGCGATGGTGCGCACCAACCCCAAGGCGCACCTGCCGGTGGTTGTCAAGGCGCTGGAATGGGAGTCGGGCGACGCCGAGGCGGAGCTGGCAAAGGTGCACCTGGCCAACGGGCCGGAGAACACGGCGTTCTTTGACGGCACGATCGACTCGGCGGGGAGCTGGGGGTACATCTACGAGACGGCGGCCTCGGTCTACTCGTCGGTGCAGCCGCGGCGCGTGGAGGGGGAGCGGTTCCTGGACCTTCGAGCGCTGGGTGAGCTGAGCAAGGCGGGGGCCTTCGCGGGTCAGAAGGCGCAGATCACGCCGATCCGCACGTCGGCGGCGCCGGTCGAGGACGAGCCGCTGCTGTCGAAGAACTTCCGCTTCCTGTTTGAGCCCAACTCGGCGAAGCTGCAGCTCGAGGCGGGGGCGAACCAGCACAACCTCGACGCGCTGGCGCGGGCGCTGAAGGTGAGCCCGGGTTCGACCATCCTGCTGCGCGGGCACGCCGAGAACACGCTCATCGAGCAGTTCCGCAAGGAAGGGGGTGACGCGCTGGTGCGCCAGGTGGCGCTGACCGCTCTGCAGCTCAGCAAGGACCGCGCGGCGGAGGTGAAGCGGATCCTTGTTGAGCGTGGAAAAGTGGACGCGGAACGGATCCGCGTGGTGGGACGGGGGTGGGAGGAGCCGTTGGCCAACACGCCGCCGGCGGAGAACCGGCGCGTCGAGATGCAGTGGTTCACCGTCGAGTGATCGGCGGCTTGGAGTGCGCAGCATGCCGAGGCTTTTTCGCCTGCTGACGGTCGCGGTGCTCTGTCCCGGGGCTTGGGCGCAGCCAGCTGCAGCGCCGCCCGGTGAGCCTGCACCGGTCGCTTCCGCCGTCGATCGTGGCGCGGCGACCCGGGCGCTGGCCGCCACGGAGCTCGAGCGGCAGAAGCTGGTCGGGCTTTCCGTCGCCGTGGCGCGTGACGGGAAGGTCGTGCTTGAAGAGCACCTTGGGTTCGAGGATCGCGAGGCGAAGGTTCCGGCTGGCGCGGCGACGATGTACCGCTGGGCGTCGATCTCCAAGCCGGTGACTGCAGCGGCGGCGATGCAGCTTGTGGAAGCGGGCAGGCTCGATCTTGACGCGGACGTGCGGACGCTGGTGCCCGAGTTCCCCGAGCCGGTCTACACGCCGCAGCCGAAGTCCGGAGCGCCAGATGTCGTGGCGGTCCAGGCGAGCCCGGTTCGGTGCGTTGTGACCATGCGCCAGTTGCTGTGCCATCAGGGCGGGATCGTGCACTACGGCAACGGCAAGGTGGTGAAGCTGCGGGCGTCGGAGGGTGTGGCGAACCCGTACGCGGACGTGGTGCGGGCGCTGGACACGTTCAAACAGTCTCCGCTGGTGTGCGAGCCGGGAACGAAGTACTCGTACACAACGCACGGGTACATCCTCGCGTCGGCCGTCGTTGAACGGGCGGCGGGACGATCGTTCTGGGCGCAGGTGCGCGAGCGGATCGCGGTGCCGGCCGGGATGACGACGTTCCGGCCGGACTACCAGTGGGAGAAGATCGAGCACAGGGCGGTTGGTTATCGCAAGGGTGCGGGAGGAGAGATGGTCC
>DASPMT010000302.1:0-4834 GCA_035626935.1 Phycisphaerales bacterium
CGACGCTGTCATCGAAGGTTTCGCGCAGCGCAAACTGCCATTCACCGGCAGGGTTCATCGGTCCCGCAGCAAGATCGGTGCTGACGTTGAAAGCCTGCGTGGTGTACGCGGCGTTGCCAACGCCCAGGACAACCGTCTGCATCGCCCCGCCCGGCGGCGTCACGTCGAGCACAACCTCCGACGGGTACGTCGCGCCGACGTTAGAGGTGAGCGTGCCGGTGAGGACGAAACGGACGGCGGTGTACGCGCCGCCGCCGTCGCTGCCCGTAAACGTGGTAGCGAACGTCGAGCCCGGGTCGTCGCTCTGAAGCTGACCGGGCACAGAGAACGACTCGCGCGGCGCGGCCAGAGCGGTGCCCGCCGCGGCCATCAATGCAAAAGCCATCACTTTCTTCATCGCCATTTTCCATCTCCCTGAGAGTGCGACCAGCAGAACGCGGCCGCAGTGAACGAACATGGCAGGGTCGTTCCTGCCACGTACCCCTTCCGAGTAGACCCTCTCAGTAGAACACACGGGCGGACGCGTGTCCACACCCGTCATGGTGTTTAGGGTGAGATATTGGGCAATCTGGAGTAGGGCTCACCAAAAAAAGCCCCGGACGGCTGGATGCCGCCCGGGGCGAAGGGGGATGTGCTCAGATCACAAGCCGCTCAGCGGCAGGAGGCGGGGGCGTTGAAGAAGTTGTCGATGAAGACCACGAAGTCGTTGTTGTCGTACACGCCGTCGGCGCCGGCGACGCCGCCGGTGCTCCCCTGGTCGGCCAGGGCGTTGTGCGCGAAGAAGAAGTCGATGAAGACCACGAAGTCGTTGTTGTCGAGGTGATCGTCACCCGGGGCGACGCCGCCAACGCTGCCAAGGTCCGCCGCGCCGCAGATGGGGCCGCGGCTTCCGCCGGGCATGTTGGTGCGGAAGTTGAGCTGCACGGTTCCGGTGGCCGTGGCCGTGCTGGTAACGTCGAACCCGGCGTTGAAGATGGTGTTGAAGATACCGACAGCGATGTAGTACTCGCCGGCAGCGAGGTCGCCGTCGAAGCCGTCACCGGGGAACCCGTTGCCGAACGCCGGGCGGATGTTGACGTTGTCGCCGTAGGTGAGCTGGGAGTGGAAGTCCGAGCCGTCATCATCGTCGGCATCGACCAAGGTGCCGTCGGGCATGTAGAGCCCGATCTCCGTGTCGTTGATCGAGCCGACAGCCGGTGGCCCGTCGTCGGCGGAGGGCTCGGTGTCGATGTCCATGTAGTTGGTCGAAGCGTTCAGCGCGTCGGCCGCGGTGCTGAAG
Organism: Phycisphaerales bacterium; assembly: GCA_035626935.1. Classification (GTDB taxonomy): domain Bacteria; phylum Planctomycetota; class Phycisphaerae; order Phycisphaerales; family UBA1924; genus JAJTGZ01. The sequence goes on from DASPMT010000302.1 coordinate 1,280, forward strand.
ACGTACCACACGACCGAGCCGGGCGCGGCGATCGGAACATCGATCGTCGTGACGACCTCGGTCCCGCCCGCGCCTGCACCGATCTCGCCCAGGTCGATCGGCGAGAACACGTTCGATGTGAGGCTGATGTTGGCGGTGCGACCCTGGGCGTCGGCGATGACCACCGGAACGGTGTAGCCGCCGCCTGCGGTTGCGGCGGGAACGGTGTAGGAGTACGAGTAAATGCCGTCACCCGCGGCGTCGTCACCGTTGAGGCCGTCGTCGTGGAAGGCGACGCTCGAGCCGCCACCGAGCGAGGTGAGGTCTCCGGTGACGGTGATGCCGGTGCTGACGGGGTTGCCGCCCGGTGTAACGGTGACGGCGTACACCACCGCGTTGCCCGGCTCAACCGAGGGGGGCGTGACCGTGCCCGTGGCAGAGGGCGGGAACGGGGTGGTGTCAAGCTGCGTGCGGACGTGCAGCACGGTGTCGACAAGAGCGCCGGTGTTGTTGGAGGTGACTGCGCCCCAGTTGCCCGTTACATCGGCGGGGTGAGCCATGTTGTACTGACCAACGGCGAGGAAGTAGAACCCTTCCGCCAGCGCACCATCGGCTCCGGTGAACGCAAGGCCGGCCGCCTGGCCCTCGATGGTGGTCGCCGGGCGCGGGATGTTGCCGCCGAAGCTGAGCTGACCGAAGAAGCCGGGGCCGTCGAGGTCGTCGTACGCCACAAGCTGAGCGCTGACGGCGTTGTAAAGCGCAAGGTCGGGGTCGTCCATCTCGGTCGGACCGATCGGCTGGGTCGGGTCGGCGTTGGTGCAGAAGATATCGACGTGTCCCGCGTTGCCGGCCGTCACGGCGGGCAGCTTGAGCTTGAACCAGCGCACCTCATTGCCGGCGGTGTTGTTGATCACTTGGTCGACCATGCGGTTCGCCAGCGTGAAATCTCCCAGGTCGGTGAACGAATCGGGCGTGCCGACGGGAATCGCGGCGTCATCCAGTGTCAGCGTGAGCGCGTCGTAGGTCGCGTCGTCGCCGGCGTCGTTGAACGTCTCGTACGGCTCAACCGTCCACGAACCCGCGGCGGCGCCCGGCATCACGTTGAGCGAAACGCTGAACGAGACGGGCCCGGGGGGCGTCGAGGTCAGGGGCGAGAACGGCCCGAGGACCACGGTGGAACCGTCGGGGCGCGTGACCTGCACGCGGGTCTCGCTGCCGTAGGTATTGAACCCCCACGTCGAGATGTTGCCCGTCAGGGTGACGGAGTTGACGGTGTACGCGCCGACAGCGGTGGCGCTGCCCGTGGAGTTGCCGGCGCCGACAGCTCCGGTGGCGATAAGCGGCGCGCCGCCGTTGAGCGCGACGTAGTCGAATGATTCCTGAGGTGTCGCGAGGGCGGCGGTGCCGCCCGCGAGCGTGGCGAGCGCCAGAACGATCGTCTTCGAATTCATGCAGTCTCCCTTCGAGATGAAGCCCCGGCGGCCAGAACGGCCGCCGCGTGTATGGGCTGCGGAGGCGCACGCCTCCGGCAGATGCCTTAAATAAAGCACCGGAAGGGTCACCACGCCACCCACTACGACGAATTGTTTGCGGACCTCCTCGACGGAACGAAGACAAGACAGGGTAAAAACCCTTGGTATTGCAGCGCCCGGAAACCTCGCCGGATCAACCGCAGCCGGCGAAGAACGCAGCGATGAAGACGACGAAGTCGTTGTTATCCCATGAACCGTCGCCCGGCGCGATGCCGCCCTGGCGACCGACATCCGCCAGCGGCGCATCGCCGAAGAACAGGTCGATGTACACGACAAAGTCGTTGTTGTCCAGCACGCCGTCACCGCCGAGCACGCCGCCTTGACGCCCGATGTCGGCGGCGCTGCACCCGACGTCGTGCACGAGGGATATCGCCCGGGCGGCTCCGAGCCCCCCGGCGACGAAGTCGACCCGCTCGCCCGCGGTGGTGAAGCGACCGTCGCCGTCGTTGTCGACCAGCCGGTAGACCTTCAGGCCGCTGTTGTCGCTGATGAGCACCGATCCGTCCGCCAGTGCAACCGAGTCGACCGCCGAGAAACCCGACTCGACGGTTGAGTAGGCGATCTCCGCCTCCCCTTGGTCCATCGCGTCGCCGTCGTTGTTCACGTCGCGGATGCGCAGCAGCTGGTCGTTGCCGCCGGTGGCGACCTGCCAGTAGTAAAACGATCGGGCGTGCAAGGGATCCAGGCACAAGTCGAGCCCCGCGCTGACCGAGACCCCCGACTCGTTTCCTGCGCCGAAGAAGAGCGTCATCTCCGACTCCACGTCGATCGCCCCGCTCCCGTCGGCGTCGCGCAAGCGATAGACGCCGTGCAGGTTCGATGACGAGTTGCGGAGATAGAGCGTCCCGGCTTTGTCATAGGCGGCTTCTTGAGGGCTGAACGAGCCGGACACACCGAACCCGTTCACCGTGACCCAGCGGACCAGTTCGCCCGGGTCGTTCGCGTCACCGTCGCTTCCCCCACCGTCGTCGCGCGCAAGGAATACGTCGTCCGCGCCGAACGCGTTGCTCGCGTTCACCATCGCGATCTGCCCGTCGGGCCCGAACGCCACCCCCGAAGGCGCTCCGAACGAAAAGCCTCCCGCGTTCGTCGCGTCGGCCCACACGCCTGATTCACCGTCGTCGAGCGCATCGCCGTCGCCGTTGAGGTCGCGCCCCCACGTCCAGCGTCGCCCCGCCGCGTCCTGATCACCGATGAGCGCCATCCCGCCGCCAAAACCCAGCGCGCTGGGGTTCCCGGGGCCCGACAAGCCCGAGGCGTTCGTCGCGTCGAAGTACGCGCGCAGCTCGACGGGGTCAGAGTGATCAATCACGCCGTTCCGATCCGTGTCCGTCGCCGTCCAGACTTTGGAGCCGGCCCGGTCGGCCACCAGGATCGACACTTGCGCCGACACTGTGCCCGCGGCAGAAGCAACCGCACCCGCCGTCAACACCCACATCATTGATTTGTCCATGTGATCTCCCTGCGAAGCACACCCCTGAAACCCGCCTACAGGCGGCCTGAACCTCTACAACAGTATTGAGACTGAGTCTCAATTTCGATAAAGAGTGTATAAACAGCGGGAAACACGGGGCAAACCCCACCCTTTCACTTTGCCGGTGTCAGAACGCTTTGAGCGTCAAATGCCCCGGGTCGCCCTTCGCCATCGGCCAGCAGCCAGCGCACCCTGACGTAAACGGGCTCGGTGCCCGGCGCGGGCACACGCAACGTGTAGCAACGGCTGATAGTGTCGAACACCCGGGCGTTCTCCTCGCCGCCGGTCAGGTCGACCCACTGGACCCGTGAAGCGGCGAACGACTCGGTCGGCGCAACCTCCACGCTCACAACCCCGGGCCATTTCACGTCGTGCCCGTAGGCGTCGAGCACCTGAACGTGCACGACGGCTCGGCGGGACTCGCCCGACCCTTCCAACCGGCTCAACGGATGGACCGCGACCCGCGCCGGCCCGAACTCCGCCACCACCGCCGCCGCGTCGGGCAGCGTGACCCCCTCCGGCACCGCGCCGGGCGAAACCTCCACGCGCCCAAAGCGCTGGCCGCAGCCC
>DASPMT010000303.1:0-5000 GCA_035626935.1 Phycisphaerales bacterium
GGGCGGGGGCGGGTGAGGTAGACTTTTGGCGTGGTGTCGGGTCGCTTCAAACCGCTGCGGAAGCCGGCCGCTGCGCTGGTGGTAACGGGGGTTGTGTTCGGCGCGGCGCTCGTGTCGGAGCGGATTGTGCCGGAGGGTTGGCGGGTTACGGAGGGGGCCGTCGTGTCGGCGGGGGCGCTGCACAGGGTGGCCGGGGAAGAACGGCCGGTGTTCGTGCAGGCGTGGGCCCGCGTCGTGCCGCGGGGGAGGCACGTGCAGACTGGCGCGCAGGTGAGCATTTCGTGGACGCGGTCGCTGCCGGCCGCCACGGACATGGACTGGACGGTTCACCCGTCCGCGACGGAGGCGGAGGCGAGCGTGCGGCGCCGGGCCTTGGCTTCGATCGGGCGTACGCATCCGGAGCTTGTGGCGGCGGCCGCGGAGGTGCTTGCCCACCCACCTGTGCTGCCTCCACCGTCTGAGGGCTCGGGGTTTCTGGGTCCGGTCTCTCCGGTGTCGGTGGCGGTGGTCGAGCACCTGGACAGGCGCTGGGTGGAGCGGGCGCTGCGGCTGCGCAGGCCGGGGCTCTTCGTGCTGGGGATGGTGATGGCGGCGGAGGGGCTGTGGCTTGCCGCGATGGCAAGTGCGATTCTGCATGCGTACCAGCGCGAGAAGACGGGGCGGTGCCCGACGTGCGGGTACGTGATGGCGGGGCTGCCGACGGCTCGGTGTCCGGAGTGCGGGGACGCGGGACCGCTGGGTTGACGCGATGTGCCGCTGGGTGGGTTTAGGGGGTGAGGAGGGAGGGGAGGGAGACAAAGTGAACGTGGATGAAGGCGTGGACGGGACTCTGGAGGGGGTCGCGCAAATCTGGCCTGTGGGCGGGGGTACCGCCGATAGCTGTCTCCACTTATGGCATCTTCCTCAACAGCTCGCGGCGGCGACGATGGTCGGGTTTTCGGCACTCCGGTCTCCAAGGGGAAGGAGGGGGAGCGGTCGGGGTTGCTTGTGTACCTGTCGTGGTTCGCGCAGGCGGCGGCGTTTGTGTTCATGGCCGCGGCGGTGGTGAGCCTGGACGCGGGTGACTGGCCGAGCGCGTACTCATTCCCGCACAACGAGCCGGTCCGGAACTGGTGCGGGATGGTGGGCGCGTGGCCGGCGTACCACGCGGTGAACCTGCTTGGGGTGGGCGCGTGGCTGATGCTTGGGCTGTGGGGGCTGTACCTGGTGGTGAACGGATTCGTGGCGCGGGTGTCGCACGCGTGGGTGCGGCTGATCGGGGCGGCGGTGATGGCGGTGGCGCTTGGAGGGATGCAGGCGATCGTGTGGCCGACGAGCGGGGTGATCCCGGACATGGGGGGCGGGATCGCGGGGCAGGCGATCGCGGGGTACATGAAGCCGGGGTTCAGCTCGCTGGGGTCGTTTGTGATCCTGATGTGCGTGTTCTTCGTGGGGGCGGTGGTGGCGGTGGACATCTGGGTGGTCATCGCGCCGCAGTGGGCGGCGAAGAAGTTGGCGCAGGCGACCCCCCCCGTTGCCGCCGGTGTCGGTGCGGCGGCGGTGGGGACGGTTGGCGTGGGGCGCCGGGTGGCGGGGCTGCTGAGCGGGCTGTGGAGCGCCGGCGCGGCGAAGAAGCCGAAGCGGAAGAAGAAGGAGACGGACCTTGACGACGGCGTGGACGTCGACGCGCTGCCGGCGGTGACGATCGAGGGGAAGAAGAGGAAGGGGAAGAAGGAGGCGGCGGTCGACCCGGCGGAGGTGATCGACGAGACGGCGGGCGGGCTTGGCGGGACGGAGTCGTTTGACCCGGACGCGTCGAAGAAGAAGGGGAAGAAGGGGGAGGTGGCCGCGGCGCTGACGGGGACGCCGGCACTTGACGAGGACGAGGACGCGGCGGAGGACGAGGAGTCGGAGGAGCCTTCGGAAGAGGACATGGAGGCGGCGTCGGCGGCGGCGAGCGGCGGGAGCGGGAAGAAGTGGTCGCCGGAGGAGCTACGTGCGAAGATCGCGAAGCTGCCGCTGACGATCGCGGGGAGCGACAAGCGGACGGCGACGCAGGAGGACCTGCGTGACATCCAGAGCATGGGGGACATGGAGGGGTACAAGTTCCCGGGGCTCGACCAGCTGGAGGAGCCGGAGGCGAACTTCAGCCAGACGATGGAGTCGTACGTGCGCGAGCAGGCGGGGGCGCTGGAGCGTTCGCTGAAGGAGTACCGGATCGACGGGGAGGTGGTGGGGATCCAGAGCGGGCCGGTGATCACCAACTACGAGATCCGGCTGGCGCCGGGGACGAAGGTGTCGGCGCTGACGACGGTGAGCAGCGACCTGGCGCGGAGCCTCAAGGCGGTGAACGTGCGGATCGTGGCGAACACGGCGGGGCGCGACACGGTCGGCGTGGAGGTTCCCAACGCGCACAAGGAGAAGGTGCGTCTGAAGGAGCTGATGGGCCGGAGCGAGAAGTACGCGGGGATGAGCCTGCCGATGTTCCTGGGGAAGGACGCGAGCGGCGAGCCGCTGATCGTGGACCTGACGAAGATGCCGCACATGCTGATCGCGGGCACGACGGGCTCGGGCAAGAGCGTGTGCATGAACTCGATCCTGATGAGCTTCATGTACACCAAGAAGCCCAACGAGCTGAAGCTGGTGCTGGTGGACCCGAAGATGGTGGAGCTGAGCCAGTTCAAGGACATCCCGCACCTGATGTGCCCGGTGGTGACGGAGATGAGCAAGGCGGCGGCGATCCTTGAGTGGGCGGTGCGGAAGATGGACGAGCGGTACGAGCTGCTGGCGGAGGCGGGGTGCACGAACGTCGCGGCGTACAACACGCTGAGCTTCGAGGAGCTGAAGGAGCGGTTCAACTGCAAGGACGACGCGGAAGCGGCGAAGATCCCCAAGAAGCTGCCGTACATGGTGTTCGTGATCGACGAGCTTGCGGACCTGATGATGACCAACAAGGAGGTCGAGACGTCGATCATCCGGATGGCGCAGAAGGCGCGTGCGGTGGGGATGCACCTGATCCTGGCGACGCAGCGTCCGCAGGCGAACGTGGTGACGGGCCTGATCAAGAGCAACATGCCCAGCCGCATCGCGTTCAAGGTCGCGAGCGGCATGGACAGCCGGATCGTGATGGACCAGAAGGGGGCGGAGCTGCTGCTGGGGCAGGGGGACATGCTGTTCCTCTCGCCGCGGAGCAGCGAGCTGCAGCGTGCGCAGGGGACGCTGGTTGACGACAAGGAGATCCGGCGTGTGGTGAAGTTCCTGAAGGAGATCGCGACGCCGACGTACGAGCGGAGCCTGATGCAGATCCGCACGGGCGCGGCGGCGGCGGGGGACATCGCGGGCGGCGGCGACGAGCTGGACGACTCGGGCGGCCTGGCGGGCGTGCAGGTCGCGCAGAACGACCCGCTGTTTGTCAGGGCGGTGGAGCACGTGCTGGAGGCGCAGACGGGGAGCGTGTCGCTGCTGCAGCGCCGGTTCGCGATCGGCTACACGCGGGCGAGCAAGCTGATCGAGGCGATGGGGCAGGCGAACATCCTGGGGCCGCACGTGGGGACGCAGGCGCGGCAGGTGCTCATCAGCGGCGAGGAGTGGCACGCGATGAAGGAGCAGATCGAGGCGGACAAGTCGGGCGGCGCCGCGGGCGCGGCGAACCCCGGCGACACGGCGGTCAACGGCGCCGCGGTGGGCGCCGGCGACGGCGACGACCCGTTCGAAGAGGCGTTTGTCGACGAGGACGGCAAGCCGCGCTGACGTTGAGATAAAGGAAGATTCAGGCCCCGCCCGGCGGGGCCTTTTTCATTGGCGGGCGGGGAGAGTCGGCGCGTGCATCCGCGCGGGGGGCTGGCCCTATACACTCGCGACCGCTGAACGGAACCGAGCCGCGGGGCGCGGGTTCCCGAGCCGTGCTGAGTCGCACCTGACCGCGCCCGCGCTAGTTGAAAGGACCTGCATGAACCGTTTCCTCACCGTCGCCGCCGGCCTGGCCCTGAGCGTGACCACGCTCGTCTCGACCGCCAAGGCGCTCCCGCCGATCATGGACCGCGTGCCCGCCAACGCGGCGATCGTGGTGGTGATCCCGAGCATCGAAGGTCTCGAGAAGGACATGAACTCGGTGCTGCAGCTTGTGGGTCAGCCGCCGATGGTGAGGGCCGACGACCTGCTGAGCGGCTCGGGGATGGAGGGGCTGTCGAAGAAGGGGTCGCTGGCGCTGGTGGTGCTCGAGTCGCCCGACATCGAGTCGGGCGAGGAGCCGCCGATGGTGGCGATCTTCCAGGCCGATGACTACGCGGCGTTCACCAAGGGGATGACCACCAGCAAGGACGGGGAGCTGGACAAGGGCGTGGTCAACGGCGAGGACGTGTGGATGAAGAGCATCGGCGGCAACTACGTCGTCGCCGGGCCGAAGAAGGAGCACGTGTCGGCGTTCGACGGCAAGGGGGGCGGCGGCGAGCGTCACAAGAAGTTCTACGGGTCGCGCGCCGACAGGATGACCGACAAGGCGGACGTCGCGGTCTTCTTCGACGTCGCGAGGCTGAAGCCGCTGGTCGACCAGGGGATGGCGGGCGTCGAGCAGCAGATGGCGGACCTGGCGGCGATGACGGGCAACCCGGGCAACGCGGAGTCGTTCAAGTGGGTGAAGGAGCACATCATCGCCGACACGACCGCGGGCGCCGCGTCGCTCTCGATCGACGCGCAGGGCGTGTCGCTGGACTTTGCGTGCGTCGCCAAGGAGGGGTCGGCGTTCGCCAAGGCGCTGGACACGACGGGCAAGGCGCACTCGCTGCTGGGCAAGCTCCCGGGCGGGCCGTACCTGTTCGCGTACGCGATGGACATGTCCAACAAGAACTGGCGCGAGCTGTTCAAGTCGATGCCCCAGGCGGAGGGCGCCGACGGGATGGGCGCGCTGGGCGCACTGGCCGGGTCTGACCCCGAGGCGCTCAAGGACGCGACGGGGATGTCGATGGTGATCGGCGTGCCGCCGGGCGGGATCATGAGCGGCGTGCTCACGCGCGCCACCGGGT
>DASPMT010000304.1:0-5455 GCA_035626935.1 Phycisphaerales bacterium
CGATCCTCGACGACCCCGCGTGCCAGGTCGAGAGCGAGCCGGTCTGCAGGCTCTCGCGCATGTCCTACTACCTGCGCCAAGGCCGCCGCAACGAAGCGGTAGCCGATCTGAGGGCGGTGGTCGGCAACCCCCGCGTGAACCTGAGTGAGACCCAGGCAGGCGTGATCGTGCTCGACGAGCTCCGCCGCGCTTTCGCCGGCAACATGAACGACGTGCTGGGCATCCTCAACGAGGTCAAGCCGGCGGCCGGCTGGCCTGAGTCCTTCAAGCTCAGCGTCCTCCGCGCTCAGCTCGGGGACGCCTCGATGCGCGAGAAGGCGATGGCCGACCTCGACGCCCTTACCAACAGCCCCGAGAAGGCCGTCGCCGTCGGCGCCTGCAGCACGCTGGGCGCGAACGAATACCTCGCCGCCGAGGACGCCCGGAAGAAGAACGATTCCACCACCGCCAGCATGCGCTTCGAGCGCGCAGTAACGGTCTTCCAGAAGGGCCTTAACCTCAACCCGGACGTCACCGAGCTCAACAACAACCTTGCCTTCGTGCTGGCCAAGGGCCTTAACCGTCCCGCCGATGCGCTCCCCTTCGGCATCAAGGCCGCGGCGAAGGAGCCCGATAACGCCAACATCCTGGACACCCTTGGCGTCATCTACCTCATGCTCAACGACCTGACCAAGGCCGAGGAGACGCTGGGGCGCGCTCTGAGCACCTCCAGCGACGGGCTCTCGCGCACCATGCCCCTGATCCACATGATCGAGCTCAAACTGAAGAAGGACGACCGGCAGGCCGCCGAGAGCCTCTTCCGCGAACTCAATACCCTGCAGGAAACCGAACCGCGCGTGAAGACCTCGTACCAGAAGGACATCGAAGAGATCACCAAGAGAATGCAGACGGCCCCCTGATCTGACCGAGAACGACGTACAGAACCCTGCCGGGCGCCCCTCCCCCCGATGCAGCCGGCGCGCCCGCCACCCGACCGAGAAGGAATCGCCATGACCAGCATCCCCGCCACCCGTCCCACCAACGCGCTCGCGCGCCCCGCCGCGATCCCCGTCAACAGCCCGTTGGGCATGGCGCCGATCGACCCGGTCAAGGTCCTGCGGCGGCACCTGTGGCTGTTGGGCGGGTCGCTGGTCGCGGGCGCTGTCATCGGCCTGGTCGCCAACGAGGTCTGGAAGTTCGTTTACCCCTCGTGGCGCACCGACGTCGTCTACCAGGCCCTCAGCGTCCAGCAGGACCCCACCAAGTCCCAGTACCCGATGCAGGACAAGGACGAGATGGAGCGGTTCCTCCTCACTCAGTCCACCGTCATCAACTCCGACCGCGTCCTCCGCCAGGCCCTTGTCGACAGCGCGCCCGTCTTCGAGCGCGACACCAAGTGGGGCCAGCGCTGGACCACCGACTCCAACGGCAAGGTCGACTACGCCAAGGGCCTCCGGCAGCTCCGCAAGATCGCAAACGCCGGCGTCATCTACGGCACCAACCTCATCCGCCTCACGGTCACCACTCAGTCCGCCGAAGACTCCGCCGCCATCGCCAAGGCGATCCACGACTCCTATTGGAAGGACTGGCGCAACCTCTCCGCCGCCGTCGGCATCGAGCAGCGCGGGCCGCTGGAGCGCCGCGAGAACGATCTCCGCTCCGAGATCCTCCGCTCCGACGCCAACCGCGAAAAGATGATGATCGACTACAAGATCGACGACCTCCGCTCGGTCAAGGGCCCCGCCGCCGACCGCAGCATCGACGAGGCCGTCCGCAAGATCGCTGACGCGCAGGGCGCGCGCGAGGCCGCCCTCTCGATCCAGAAGCAGTACGAGGACATCCGCGCCAACGACGGGCCCGACAAGTTCCCCGACGAGATCGTCGAGATCGCCGAGCGCGACCCCGTCATCAGCGAGCTCAAGACCCGCGTCGCCCAGTCCCGCGCTTTCCTCGACGGGCTCGCCATGAAGGCCGGCGTCGAGCACCCGCGCTGGATCCAGGAGAAGGCCAACTACGACTCACTCGTCAACGAGCTCGGGACGTCCCGCACCGCGCAGCTCCGCAAGCTCTTCGACGGCGAGCTCGACCGGGCCAGGCGCCAGGTCGACTCCGCCAACAACCAGCTCGCCCAGTTCACCAAGAGCTATAACGAGTCGCTCGGACGCAAGCAGGAGATCTCCCGCGTCCTCTCCAAGTTCGACCAGCTCGACAAGGACCGCGAGCGACTCCAGGCCCAGCTCGCCGAGGTTCAAAGCGCCCTCAGCGGCATCAACCTCACCGTCAACGTCACGGCGCAGGACCGCATCGACCGCATCCGCATCCTGACCCCGGCCCAGGCCCCCGACGCGATCTACTTCCCCAAGCTCGAGGTCATGGTCCCGCTGGGCATCGTCCTCACCTTCGGCCTCACCGCCGGTCTGATCTTCCTCCGCGAGCTCCTCGACCAGCGCGTCAAGGGCCCCGCCGACATCAACTCCATCCCGCGCACCCGGCTCATCGGAGGCATCCCGACCGTCGAGGCCGACCCCACCCGCCCCACGCCGGAGACCGCGCTGCGCGACGCCCCCACCGGCGCGATCGCCGACGCCTTCAGGCAGGCGCGGGCGAACATCGCCAAGCGCATGGCCGCCGCCGGCCACAAGAGCCTGCTGGTCTTCAGCGGCATGCCCCAGTCGGGCGCAACCACCGCCGCGGCCAACATCGCTCTTGGCGCCGCCGCCGCCGAGCAACGCGTGCTGCTGATCGACGGCAATTTCCGCCGCCCGTCGCTCCACCGCGTCTTCAAGCTCGGTGAGGGGCCCGGGCTCGGCGAGGTGCTCCCCAAGAAGGCCACTCTCGACACCGCCATCCAGGCCACCAACACCCCCAACCTCCACCTGCTGGCGGCGGGCACCGCGGCCAACCGCGCCACGCCCGAGCGCCTCAGCACCGAGCTCATGTCGCAGGTGATCCAGGAGGCCTCGGGCAAGTACGACCTGGTCGTCATCGACGCCGCGCCCGCAGCGATCGCCGGCGACGCCATGGGCCTGGCCAACCGCGTCGACTGCACCCTCCTGGTCGTCCGCGCCCTGGGCGAGAAGCGCGGCCTGATCGCCCGTCTCCGCGACACGTTCAGCGAGGCGCGCGCCGAGTTCCTCGGTGTCCTGGTCAACCGCGTGCCGCCGATGGGCACCGGCTACATGGCCAAGAACATCCGTGCGGCGCAGGAGTACCAGTCAACCGGCGCGTAATCGCGTCACCTTCCCGGCAGCACACCACCGCGGGCCCCATGCGGGGCCCGCGGTTTTCGTTCCCGGCCGTACCATCCGCCCTTCCACCCGTGACCGCACCCCTCGCCAACCCGGACTCCCGCCATCGCGACACTGCGCCGCGCCGCACGCTGGTCACCGGCGGCGCAGGGTTTATCGGGTCCCATCTGGTCGAGCGCCTCCTCGCTACCGGCGACGCGGTCACCGTCGTCGACGACTTCTCAACCGGTCGCCGCGCCAACCTCGCCGCCGTTGCCGCACACCCGGGGCTCACGCTCGTTGAAGGCGACCTCGCCTCAACGCTTGCGGGACCGCTGCGCTCGGCGCGCTTCGACCGCGTCTTCCACCTCGCCGCCGCTGTCGGGGTGCAGCTCGTGGTCGACCGACCGATCGAGTGCATCGAGACCAACGTATTTCAGACGGCCGAGGTGCTCCGGTATGCGTCCGCCTGCGCACCCGCCGGCGGGCCCGCCGCCGTGCTGATCGCCAGCAGCAGCGAGGTGTACGGCAAGAGCGAGCGCACCCCCTTCGCCGAGGACGACGACGTCGTCTACGGACCCACGACCAAGGCCCGCTGGTCCTACGCCGCCACCAAGGCGATCGACGAGTACCTCGCCCTCGCCCACCACCGCGAGCACGGCCTTCCCGCCGTCGTCGTGCGTTTCTTCAACACCGTCGGCCCGCGCCAGGTGGGCGACTACGGGATGGTGCTCCCGCGCTTCATCGAGCTCGCCCTCGCGGGCGCCCCGCTCCGCGTCCACGGCGACGGCTCGCAGGTCCGCTGTTTCTGCGACGTCCGCGACGTCGTGCCCGCCCTCTGCCGGCTCCTCGAGACGCCGGCCTGCGCGGGGCGCGTCTTCAACCTCGGTTCCGACACCGAGCTCACCATCGCCCAGCTCGCCGCCGCAGTCGTCTCGACGCTCGGGTCCCGGTCGGTGATCGAGCACGTCCCGTACGACCAGGCTTTCGGGCCCGGTTTCGAGGACCTCAAGCGCCGCCGCCCCGACCTTTCCCGCATTCACGCCGCCATCGGTTTCCGACCGACGATACCGCTGGAGCAGACCATCCTGGACATCGCCCGGCACTTCACAAACAGCCAGGATGCGAGCCGCCCGCTGCCGGCCGGCACGCCCGGCGAGGGGAGCAACAAACGGTGACCCTGACCCTCGCCCAATCCTTGCAGCCCGTGAGCCCCGGACCCCTCCCTGAGACGGCCGCCAACCCGCTCCAGGTCGAGGCTCTCAACGCCTCATGGTCAGAGCGACTGGACATCTTCCACGGCGTCATGCCGGTCTTTCTTGTCGCGTTCATGGTGACCCTGCTGGCCACCCCGCTCTGCCGCCGCTTCGCCATCGCCAACGGCATCATCGACCGGCCCGACGAGGTCCGCAAGAACCACAAGTTCCCGATCGCCTACCTCGGCGGCCTGGCGGTCTTCATCGGGATCCTGGCGGCCATCGCGTTCTCCTACGTCGGGCCCCGCATGGGCCTGATCGAGTACCACAACTCCTCCAAGTACGGCGGCGACATCCTCCCGGTCCCGCCGTACCTGCTGGTCGGCATGACGGTCATCATGATCGTCGGGCTCATCGACGACGTCGCCAACATCTCCCCGTTTCAGAAAGTCGGCGGCCAGCTCTTCGGCGCCGCCATGATCGCCTACAGCGACATCGGCACCAAGCTCGCCACCCAGCTCCTCAGCCCGATCGGCACCCTGCTGAACAACCCCGACCTCGAGTTCATCGTCGCCGGCATTACGCTCAAGCCCGTCTACTGGGTCGGCACGGCGCTCATCGCCATCGCCGTCCTCGGCGCGTGCAACGCCAGCAACCTCGTCGACGGGCTCGACGGCCTCCTCTCCGGCGTCACCGCCATCGCCGGCATCGGCCTGCTGGTCATCGCTCTCGGCATGGCCTCCACCGATGACGGGCCCTTCGATCACGCGCGCCTGGTGCTGTGCATGGCGCTCATCGGCGCCTGCATGGGCTTCCTTCCGCACAACTTCAACCCCGCGGCGATATTCCTGGGAGACTGCGGCTCGCTCCTGCTCGGATACGTCTCGATCGTCATCATCCTTTCCCTCGGCGACACCGGGCTCACCAGCTTCGTTCTCGCCGGCGTGGTGATCTACGCCATCCCCATCATCGACACCAGCCTCGCCATCGTCCGCCGCAAGCTCGCCGGCAAGAAGCTCTCCGAGGGTGACGACCAGCACCTGCACCACATGC
>DASPMT010000305.1:0-3616 GCA_035626935.1 Phycisphaerales bacterium
CAGGGTCGGCCCAGACGGAGAACGTCGCGGTCTCGCGGGGCAGCAATCGCAACCGGCCGCCGAGGACGGCCACCTCCGACCGCGACATGGCCGGGACTGTGGTTCCGCCGATGTCGATGGCCGAGACAAGCAGCATGCGGCTGTCGATGGTCTGATCAGGGCCGACCGCGAGGGGCACCGGCGTGTTGTTGCTGATCTGGATGTTGATCACGACCGGCTCGAGCTGATTGAGCGTCGCCTTTGCGGGCTCGGCACGGACCGTGATGAAGCGTCCGGGCTCGGCCGCGATCCCGTCAAGCCAGGCGGGGATGCCCGCGGCCATCGCGCTGAACTTCTCCGCTCGCTCAGGAACGGGCAGCGTCTTCCCCTCGTTACGGCCCCTGTACGCGGACATCGCCCATGCGGAGATCGTGGTCTCCGGCCGCTGGTACGCCAAGGCGGCCAGCCGATCGCTGACGGCCTTGGCGGCGGGGGTGTCGCCCGCGGGCGTCGACTCGACGTCGATCGCCAGCAACGCGAGGGTTGCGATGGGATCGTCCTTCATGGCCTCGAACTGCGTCCGGCCGGCGCGGTTGCCCGACCGCAGCTTGGCCCACGCCTCCAGGTGCTGCAGCGCCTTGGGAGGCACGCCGGCGCGGAACCTCAGGGCACTTATATCTGCGTTGATGTCGCCGCCGCGGGCGAGTGCTTTGAGGTAGGCTGCTTCGACCATCGCGGCGGTGCGGGAAGGGTGATCGGGTGCGAGCTCCGCGATCGACCGCGACAGGTCGGCGAGCGAGCGGTCGAGCGTGGAGCGGTCGCCGGCGGCATACGCCGCGGCGGCACGCACCGTCTCGAGGGGGATCGGCAGCCGGATGGAGTCGGGTGTAGGGAGCCGGTCGACGGCGTTGCCCGTGGCGGTGGCGACGTCGATATCGACCTGGGCCCGGCGGCGCTCGCCGTCGACAGCGTCGTTGAGCGGTTTGACGACCGATTCTGGGCCATCGGTGCGCCACGCCTGAATCAGGTACGCGGCGTGGAGCCTCGCTTCTTCCTCCGTTTGCTCGAGCGTGTGGAGAAGCTGGCCGGATTGGCGGCGGTAGATCGCCCGCGCATTCTCGTAGAAACGGAGGGCCTGACCCGTGGCCCCGGCGGCCGCAAGGACGCGGGCGATCTCCGCGTGCAGCCCGCCGTCCATCGGCATCGACAGCAGCGCGTTGGCCAGCAGCTCGAAGCGACCTTCGTCGTCCTTGGCGCGGGCCGAGTAATACTCCAGCGCCAACGTCGCCGCGGCGGCGTTCGAGCCGTCGAACGTCGTCGCGGCCGTGAGGTTCTTGACAAACCCGGCGCCGTCCCCCTGCTCCCGCCGCAAAAGGGCCGCGTCGAGGGCGAGCCTGGACCGGATGGACGCGTCGATCGATTCGCCGCGCGGCCCGGTGAACGTGTCGAGCAGGTTGAGCTGGTCTTCCACACTCTGGGCCAGCGCGACCCGCGAGCGGATGAGGTTGAGCTGGGCCGACGTGTCGTCTGGGTTGAGGGCGATCAGGGCGCGGGTGAGCGCACTCACCGACTGCTGGTCGCCGCACTTCTCGGCGGCCTCGATGGCGAACCGGAGGATCTGGGCGTTCGCCGGGTCCAGGGCGGCCGCGTCCCGCAGCAGGGTGGCGAGGTAGCGGGCTTCGCCCGGGCCGGAGGCGGCGTTGTCGATCGAGCGCCCGTCGATGATCGCGGCGCGGGCGAGCTGCTGAGCGTTGATGGCGTTGAGCGCCCTGTTCTGCTGAACCGGCGCCTGCCGCGCGGACCGCGGCGGAAGCGGGTTCGATGGCGGCTGAGCCGCGGCGGACGCGGCCAGTGCGAGTGTGCCGGCAGTGATCGCTGCGGCGAAGCGGTTGCGGGTCATGTGTCTAGGTTAGCGGGGGCGGGCGCCAAGATTGCGGACCCACCGTCACGCGGCGGCGAGCTTGAGCCTCACCAGGAAGACTGCGACATAGACCATCGCCGCGACGGGCACGATACCAAACAGCAGCTGCACCGCCGTGCACAGGCGCGGGTCGGCCCTTGGGAAGACGCGGTCGGCAACGACGCAGGAGAAGACGAACATCCCGAGCGCGGCAAACCCGATGCCACCGAACCGCAGCGCGTCCTCTCCCCCTCCCGCCGGCATCACAGGGGAGTACCGCGCCGCCAGGCTCAGCCCGGCGACGAAGAGCACACCGGCCCAGAGGGTGCCGATGAACACGCGGAGGGTCAGCATGAGCTGGGCCTGTGACACCGCCGGAGGGTAGGAGGGCAGCGCGGTCAGCGGTCGTCGCGGTACCCCTGCGGGAACCGCCGCCGCCACTGGTCCGCATCGTCGGTCATGTGGCGCGCCGCGTACATCTCCGCGATCCGCCAGGCGGACCGGTGCGTCCGCGGGTGGTCCGCGCCGAACTGCTTCTGGATCACTTCGTGCGACTCGAGCAGCAGCGGTTCGGCCTCGGCGAACCGCTCCAGGCGGGACAGCGCCCGGCCGCGGTTGCTCTTGAAGATCGCCGTGTAGTAGTGGTCCGACGGGAGCCGGTCGGCGGCCTTGGCGATGGTCTCGGCAAAGACGGCGTCGGCTTCTTCGAGCTTGCCCGCCTTGAGCAGCAGCGCGCCGAGGTTGTTGAGGCGGATACAGAAGTCGTTGCTGTCGGCCGTCTGGCCCTGGACCGCGAGTTGCTCGCGCCCCAGCTGGACGGACCGGCGGAAGAGCTTCTCCGCCTCCTGCAACTGCTCGGGGCCGCCGAGGTCCTCAAGGCAGTAGGCGAGGTTGCCCATCGCCGAGAGCGTCCTGGGGTGGCCCTCGCCCAGGCGCGCCTTATTCGCTTCGAACCCCTCCCGCAGCACGGGGAGCGCCTCGGCCTGCCGGCCGGCGCCGACGAGGGCGATGCCGAGGTTCATCATCGATAGGTGCAGGCGCGGGTGGTCGGACGCCAGGGCGGCGCGTCGGATCGCCAGGATCCGCCTGAGCAGGGCGATCGCCTCGTCGTTTTTTCCCTGCTTCTGCAGGGCGTTGGCGAGGGTCGTCATCGTGTACGCGGCGGTGAGGCTCTCCTTGCCGTAGACCGACTCGCGCGCGGCGAGGTTCAGCCGCACGATCCGCTCCGCCTCGGCGAATTCGCCGTTCTGGGAGAGGATGGTCGACAGCACGTCGCCCGCCTGCATCGTGGCGGGGAACGCGGGGCCCCTGAGGCGCGTGAGCTCGGTGAACGACCGGCGCGCCAAGGGCAACGCGTCCTGCAGGCGTCCGGATTCGAAGTGGATGCGTGCGAGCTCGGCGTTCGCCTTGGCGACCTCGACCTCCGTCGCCTGCGGGTGGGACGGGTGCTCCTGGAGCCATTTCAAGGTTGAGCGCGCGATCTCCTCCGCTTCGGGCAGCCGGTTCTGCTCCAGCCGGACGGTGCCGAGCAGCGTACGTGCAGAGACCGCCTCGTACGAATCGGCGCCGAAAAACGCGGCGGTCTTCGCCGCGCCCAGCGACGCGGCGGCGGCGGCCTTGTCGAGCTCTCCGAGCGAGCGGTATGAGTTGCTGACGGTGCTGAGCAGCGCGATCTGCACCCGCGGACGGTCGTCCAGCGCCGCGATGCCCGCGCTGGAACGGTCGAGCACCTCGCGC
>DASPMT010000306.1:0-5069 GCA_035626935.1 Phycisphaerales bacterium
CTCGCGGTATTCGTGCTGTTCAAGCAGTCGGGGGCGCCGTACAACGACCAGATCTGGATCACGATCTTCACCGCCGCGATGGGTCTGTGGGCGGCGGCGCTGCTGGCGCGCGCGGCGACCGAGCGGTTCGGCATCCGCACCCGTGCACGGCGCCTGCGGCGGCAGGTGCGGGTGAGCCCGCGGACGGAGGGGTCGTACATCCGCTCGCTGCGCCAGGTACCGCCGGCGTGGCGGCCGAGCCACCTGTTGCCCTCGACCGGCTCTGAGGACGTGCGGCTGGCGATGCTGGCGCGCCTGGTGCGGGTGGTGCGGCAGTACGGGTTCGAGAACGTCGTCGTGGTGGTCGACCGCGTCGACGAGCCGCCGCTGATCCAGGGGGACCCCGAGCGCATGAAGGCGGTCATCTGGCCGATGTTCAGCAACCGTTTCCTGCAGCAGGAGGGGATCGCGTTCAAGATGCTGCTGCCGATCGAGCTGCGCCACTCGCTGATGCGCGAGTCAGCCGCGTTCTTCCAGGACGCGCGGCTGGATAAGCAGAGCACCATCGAGGCGCTGTCGTGGTCCGGCGTTGCCCTCTACGACCTGTGCAACCAGCGGATGAGCGCCTGCCGCCCGCCCGACGCACCGCCGCTGGCGCTGGTCGACCTGTTCGCGCCCGAGGTGACGCTGGACTCGCTGGTGGATGCGCTGGAGCAGGTGCGGCAGCCGCGTGACGCGTTCAAGTTCGTCTACCAGTGCATCTACGACCACTGCACGCACACGGCCGAGGACCCGGCGGACCCGCTCGCGTACCGGATTCCGAAACACGTGCTGGACGCGGCCAAGCGGGCTCAGGTTGAGCGGCTGCGGCAGCTTGCCATGGGCGTGCGGCCGGCATGAGCCGGATGCGTCCTGGGTGCTTAGGCCCGAGCCTTCCGCCAGCGGTCCACGGGTCCATCGTTTGGATCGACGATCTGGCCCACGAGTGAGAACCCGTTCTTCCTGAGCACGCCGCTCGAAGCAGGGTCGCCGGGCAGGGTGTGGGCCAGGCATACGCGTGCGTTTGTGTTCCGCCAGGCCCATTGGAGCAGCATGCCAACTGCTTCAGAGGCGATCCCCTGCCGATGCCGCGACGCGACGACGCCATAACCGACTTCGATCTGTCCTTCACGATCGGCCGGGCCCTTGAACCCGCAGGTGCCGATCAACACTTGAGCGTCCCGTGTCCTGATGAACCAGGGCCGCCACAGCGGCTCAGTCGGGTGATCGGCGAGCTTCACGAGCGACCATCTGAGCACATCCTTATCCCAATGGAGCGGAGGCCAATCGGGGGCTATCGGGCCAAGAGAGGGCAAGTTCCCCTCGAGGTCTGCACGCAGGTCGGCCTCGTGCGCCATGCCGATGCTCAAGCGTTCGCTCGTGACGCTGTGGAGAGTCACTTCACCCGCTCCAGCCGCGCGAACTCGAGCACCAGCGTCTTCTCGCCGCCGGCTTTGAAGTGGACCTTGATGCGGGCGTTGGCGCCGGCCATGAAGCCCTTCACTTCGCCGAGCCCGAACTGGGGGTGGCGGACGATCGAGCCGACCGGGAACGGAGCGCTCGACCTCGGCTTGGCCTCGAACTCACTGCGGTCGATGCGGTGCTCTCCTCCGCCTCCCAGGCCGGCAACGCCCAGGCCGCCCTTGTTTGATCCGGTGCTGACGCCTTGGCCGCCGCGTCCGCTCCAGCGCGCCGTTGCCGGGTCGTCTTCCTCGTCGAACGCACCTCCGAACCCGGAGCCGCCCGCGTACCCCTGGTCGCTGATCTCGACGCCGTCGCCCTTGATCTCGTCGAGGAAGGTGCTGGGGATCTGTCGCTCCTGGAGGCCGCGGACGGTGCGGAAGGTCGCCGACGTGATCAGCAGGCGGTCCATCGCGCGGGTGATGCCGACGAAGCAGAGCCGGCGTTCCTCCTCACGCGCCTCCGCGTCGAGGGCGTCCCGTGAGTGCGGGAGGATGCCCTCCTCGAGCCCGATCATGGCGACGACGGGGAACTCCAGGCCCTTGGCGGCGTGGAGGGTCATGAGGGTGACGGAACCGCTGGCGGGGTTGAGCGCGTCGGTGTCGGCGACGAGCGAGACGCGCTCGAGGAAGCGTGCGAGCTTCTCACCGAGGGAGTAGAGCCGCGGTTCGTTCTGCTCAGCACCTTCGGACACTTCGTCGTCGTCGAACTCACCCGCCGTCAGGCGCTGCTCGAAGTCGGCGGCGGAAGAGACGAACTCCGCGAGGTTCTCGCGCTTCTCCTCCTCGTTTCGGTAGTGCTCCTCGAGCCCGCTCTCGCGGATGATCCGCTCGACCAGGTCGCGGAGCGAAAGCTCCACCTGCTGTTCGCCGCCGCTCCCCATGAACGACTCGGCCTGCGGGTTGGCCCAGGAGTCGATCTGCTGCACGTATTTGGAGATCGCGTTCTGAGCGCGGGTGGTGATGCCGGAGATCAGGTCGGGCGTGCGCAGCGCATCGGGCACGCCGACACCCTGGATGCTCGCGGCGGTAGAGATGGCGTCCCAGGTCTTGTCGCTGATGCCGCGGGTCGGCTTGTTGATGATCCGCTCGTGGCTGACGGCGTCGTGGAAGTTGGCGACAACGCGGAGGTACCCGACGCAGTCGCGGACCTCCTCACGCTGGAAGAAGGCGGTGCCTCGCACCATCGCGTAGGGGATGGCGTTGTTGCGGAAAGCGTCCTCCATCACGCGCGAGAGCGCGTTGGTGCGGTAGAAGACGGCGCAATCCTTCCACTCGACCTCCTTTTTTGTGCCGTTGGGGCCCTCCAGACCTTCTTCCTTCAGCTTGCGCACCCAGTCGACGACGAGCCGCGCCTCGTGGTGCTCGTCGCGGCAGAGCACGACCTCGATCTTCTCGCCCCCGCCGCGGGTGGCGATCAGGTCCTTGTGCTTCCGCTTGGAGTTGTGCTTGATAAGCCTGCTGGCGGTGTCGAGGATCGGCGAGACGGAGCGGAAGTTCTCCTCCAGGCGGACAACCTTGGCGCCCGCTTTCCCCCCGTACTGCTCCTCGAACTGGAGGATGTTGCTGATGTCCGCCCCGCGCCAGGCGTAGATCGACTGGTCGGGGTCGCCGACGACGCAGATGTTGGGGACGCGTTCCTTCGTGCGCTCGCCGGCGAGGAGCGTCGCGATGACCAGCTGTGCGCGGTTGGTGTCCTGGTACTCGTCGACGAGGATGTAGCGGTATCGCTTCTGGCACTCCTCGCGCACCGCCTTGCTCTCGCGGAGCATCTTGGCGGTGAGCAGCAGCAGGTCGTCGAAGTCGCACGCGTTGCTCTGGCGGAGCTCTTTCTGGTAGGCGGAATAGCAGCGGGCGATGCAGCGGGTGTAGAAGTCGCCGGCGCGCTTCTCGTACTCCTCCGGCTCCATGAGCTGGTTCTTCGCCGATGAGATCTGCTCCAGCACGCCGCGGGGCGTGAAGTTCTGGCTGGCGAAGTTGAGGTCGGCGAGGATCTTCTTGGCGAGCTTGGACTGGTCGTCGGCGTCAAAGACCGTGAAGTTCCCCCCGCGCGCGAGCAGCCCCCTCTCGGCGAAGCCCGCCATCTCGGCGTACCGCCTCAGCAGCCGCACGCAGAGGGAGTGGAACGTCGCGACGGTCAGCCCGCGCGGCGGCCGGGCGTCGTGCGGCGCGTCGGGGCCGTTCAGCAGGCGCGTGATGCGTTCGCGCATCTCGCCGGCGGCCTTGTTGGTGAAGGTGACGGCGAGGATCGCCCAGGGAGGAACGCCCTGTCGGAGGAGGTAGGCGATGCGCCGGGTGATGACGCGCGTTTTGCCCGATCCTGGGCCCGCGAGCACCAGCACCGGGCCGTCGGTCGTGACGACGGCCTCCGCCTGGCTGGGGGTCAGGTCGCTCAGGAGCGGGTCGTTGGCGAAATCGGACTCGAAGCCGGGGGCGTCCATGCGGAGCGAGGATAGAGGGACCAAACTGAGATTGAGATTGAAATTGAAGGAAGGTTCTGCACCGCCTGCGGTCGGGCCACTTAAACCCAAGCTCAATCAATCGGAGACGATCGGCTACGCATGCCCGACGTCCTCGCTGTCGCCGTTCTTGGCCGGCTGTTGCCCGGCCGGTGCTTTGCGCCCATCCTCAGCCTCCCATGCCTTCCCCTTCACAACCTCCGGCTGCGCCTCGGGTCCCACACCATGGGGGAGCGCATCGCGTGTCAGCAGAGAGACCCCCTCAGGCAGCATGCGGGCAATGGTGGCGACGACGTCTCCCTCAAGATGACGGGCAAGGTTCGTGCGGCGGCTCTTACCCATGATCAGGGTGTCGCAGCCGAACGTGACGGTGTAGTCGAGGATTTCCTCCGCGATCTCGGGGCTGGAGCAATAGATGGGCACGAACGGCACGCCCACCTGGCGCGACAGCACCGCCACCGTCCCCAGCGCCTCCTGGGCGTCGGGGTCCTCCTCGATGCGCGGCACGCGCGACGCGTCATAGTCCAGCACGCGCAAGGTGCGGACGTAGATGGCAAAGAGCGTGGCGCCGCGCCGGCGCGCCAGGTCGACGGCGTACTCCGCCTGGTGGCGGCCGCGGGCGGCGAGCATGATGCGCGGCTTGTTCGGGTCGAGGTCGAGCGGCGTGCGCTGCAGCTCGGCGAGCCATCCGAGCTCAGGCTCGGGGAGCTTGGCTGCGCGGGCGGCGAGCTGTCGGGCGACGGCCCGAGCAAGAAGGATGATGATCACCAGCAGGCCGGTGAAGACGGCTGCGTCCCGGTTGGTGACGGCGATGGTAAAGAAGACCGCTACGAGCACGAGCGCGACGGCCGCGAGCCCGCAACGCTGGAGCGCGGAGACGGCGAGCTTTCCGTTGAAAACGCAGCAGGTGAGGTTGAGGCCGATCGCGCCGGTGACGCCGATGGCGTAGAGCGGCGCGAGCGTCTGGATGTCGGAGAAGACCAGCAGCAGAGCGGCCGGCGCCCCGCAGGCGATCAGAAGCGGGATGCTGGGAACACCGGAGTAGTTCAGCTTTGCGAGCGAGCCGTGCAGTTCGCGGTCGCGGCCGAGGGAGTACAGCAGGCTGATCATGCCGACGATCACGGTGTTGGCG
>DASPMT010000307.1:0-3381 GCA_035626935.1 Phycisphaerales bacterium
CGGAGCATTGGTAATTTTTCTTAAGAAGTTTCTTGCACCGATGTAAAACTAGGGTAGTGTGCGCTATCGGGTCGCTTGTGTTTGCGGCGGGCCAGGCCCGAGCCGTGCCCGACCGTCCAGCCGTCTGTCACCCGTGCCTCCGCGTGAGGGGATGTTCCCCGCGCACGGTGGGCACGCCAGCTTGGAGAAGAGAGATGAACCTGTATCACCAGTTGGGCGCGGTCGCGGTCTGCTGCACATTGGCCGGGACGGTTCTGGGCGGCAACGACACGCCCCCGCCGTGGGCCGGCACGGGCCTTGTCGGCAACTCGACGCACTGGCGGTGGGACTTCCAAGGCGGGCCGGTGCCGCCGTTTGCGGGCACGGGGTTTGGGCCCCCCAACACGCCACCGCCGATCGTGACCGGCGGAGTGTGGGCGCCGAACGCCGGAACCGACGGCGGCTGGCTGCTGCCGGCGGGCGGCACGCTGACGATCGACGTGTTCAACTTCCCCGATCCCAACGAGTTCAAGCTCATCTGGATTCAGTATCACCTGCTCGGCACCCCGGGCGCGTTGACGCCGCCGCCGCAGATCCAGGTGAACTTCCTGGGCACCTTCGCGCAGCCCTGGGGGACGCCGACCATTACCACGACGCCCGACGGAGGGCTCATCGGCGCGCAGGGGTTCCGGTTCCCGTTCAACCCGCCGCTGGAGGTGTTTACGCTCACCAACGCGGGTTCAACGCCGATCATCTTCGAGTGGATCACGATCGACACGATCTGCACGCCGACGCCGGGGGCCGGCGCCGCGCTGCTGCTGGGGGGCGCCGCGCTGCTGCGTCGGCGCAGGTGAGGGTCCGCGCGTGAACCGATCTGCAGGCATGGCCCCGGGCTTTGTCGGCCCGGGGCTCTTCTTTCAGCGGTTGCCCGCCGGTGACGGCTGAGGCGAACGAGCCGCGTGCGCAAGTACGTGTGCTGGAAAGGCCGGAACGCGGAGACGCGGAGTATCGCAGAGGGACGCGGAGTGAGGCCAAAGGCAGGGATTCGAAGGGCTGGAAGGGCGCGAAGCTATGTGGGGCGTAGCTGCTGATCGGTGTTAGAGGCTTGTTTCAGTGCCGCTGCGGTGCTACGACGGCTTCTGGCATGACCGTGGCGCGTTCGCCGAGAACAGGGAGTGTGTGCCCTTCGTTTGTGACGACCGTTGGGAGTGCCGTGAGGCGGTTTGCGATGGGGGTGAGCGCAGCAAGAGGTTCGCGGTCTGCCCCGGGGACTGCTTTCATTGTGCATGGACCCGCACCGCATCTACGAGTACCTCACCCTGGCCCGTGCCCGCGTCTTTGATCGGGTGGCGACGCTGTCGGCGGCTCAGCAGGCGCATGTCTTCCCGATCGGGCTTGGGAGCCTGGGCGCCACGCTGACGCACACGATGATGGCGGAGTGGTTCTACATCCGCCGGATGGCGCGTGCGGCCGTGCCGGCGTACAAGGAGTGGCCGCACCGCTACGAAGCGCCGCCGGGGTTTGAGGTCATCCGGCCGTTCTGGGAGGAGTTGGCCGGTGAGACGCGGCGGGTCATGCGGGAGGTGCGGGACTGGGAGGCACCGATCAGTTACGTAGCGATGCTTGATGATGGCGAGGCGGGACCGGCTCGAACGATCACCGCGACCGCGGCGGACATCTTCACGCAGCTTGCCACGCACGAGGTGCACCATCGGGCGCAGGCGATGATGATGCTGCGGCAGCTCGGGGCGCCGGTGGAGGATCTGGATTTCAGCGCGATGACGTATGCGCGGCGGTAGGTGTGCGCACGGGGCTCTGTGCGCAAGCATTAAAGGGAGGGTCGCATGGCGGCTGTGTTCTCAGCGGTGTTGAGCGGCCGCGCAGCCGGCCATCCTTCTCGTGCTTGCGCACGAGGCTCCTATTTGAGCGGATGGCCGCCGCGTTTGGCTCGCTGGGCGTTCCACTCGACCATCGCCGCGGGGTGATCCTTGACGAGCTTGATGAGCTGGCTGGGGGTGATGCCGAGGCGGTCGGCGGCGGGCTTTGGTTCCCATGCCGAGTCGGCGACGGTGTCGAGCGCTTCGGCGAGGAGGGCGGGGTAGTCGTGGTGGTCGGGGTTGCAGGCGATGCGGCCCCCTTTGCCGCCGCGAGTGCCGCCGACACGGGAGCGCCAGAGCTCTGAGTTCTGCTCGCCCGGGTTGCCCATGGAAGAGATTGACGCGTCGAGCGCGGCGAGGAACGACTCGCGGGTCTTGCCCTTGGGGGCCGGGGGTGGAGGAGCGTCGGTACGGACCTGCACCGCGAGCGCCAGCCTCAGCCGGCGCACCGCCACCGCCTTGTTCTCCTGCTGCGAGCGCCGCTCGCCCGCGTGCGCCTGGACGCCCGTCGGCCGGTGCGTGATCGTCACCAGCGTGTTGAGCTTGTTGCGGTTCTGTCCGCCCGGACCGCCGGTGCGGCTTGCCGAGATGTCGCACTCGTGGAGCAACGCCTCCTCGCTCAGGCACGCGGGGTGCGGGCACGGGTAGAGCGGTACCGGGTTGGCCTTCGGCTCGGCCATGACTAGAGCGAGGTGGTGGGGACCGCGGAGAAGCCGCGGTCGTCGCCGGCGGATGGATCGGCATCGAGCTGCACCGACGCGAGGCCGGCGATCATGGCGGCGTTGTCGAGGCAGAGGTCCATTGGGGGGAGGCGCAGATCAAGCTTGTGCTTGGCCGCGAAAGAGGCGAGTTCCGAACGGAGGCGTGAGTTGGCGCTGACGCCGCCGCCGACGAGGAGCGACTTGATGGTTCCGTGTTGATCCAGCGCGCGGCCGAGTTTCATGGTGATCGCGGCGACGGCGGCGTGCTGGAAGGAGGCGCAGAGGTCTTCGGCCTTGGGACGTTCGTGCCTGGGGGCGCGGGCTCCGGGGACGCCGTTCCAGCGGTAGAGGGCGGCGGTCTTGAGGCCGGAGAAGGAGAAGTCGAGCGACCCCGGGGCAACACGCGAGATGGGGAACGTGAGGAGGGACGGGTCGCCCTGCTGGGCGAGCTTGTCGACGGCCGGGCCTCCCGGGAAGCCCAGGCCGATGATTGCGGCGACTTTGTCGTAGGCCTCGCCGATGGCGTCGTCGATTGTGGCGGCGATGCGGGTCATCGACGAGGGGGACCGCATGAGGTAGATCGAGGTGTGGCCGCCGCTGACGACCAGGCCGAGGGCGGGGAACGCTGGGACGCCTTGGCTTGTCATGCAGCCGGCGTAGAGGTGGGCGTGGACGTGGTCGACCGGGACGCAGGGTTTGCCGAGGGCGAGAGCGAGGCCCTTGGCGGCTGCCGTGCCGACGAGCAGCGAGCCGACGAGACCGGGGCGGTTGCCGACGGCGACGGCGTCGATCTGCGGCAGCGGGACACCCGCCTGCTTCACGGC
>DASPMT010000308.1:0-7476 GCA_035626935.1 Phycisphaerales bacterium
TCTTCGGGTACACCGCCGAAGAGGCCGTCGGGCAGCCGATCACCATGCTCATCCCCGACGAGCGCCTGGAGGAGGAGCCGCGCATCATCGAGCGCCTCAGGCGCGGCGAGCGCATCGACCACTTCGAAACCGTGCGCCGCCGCCGCGACGGCACGCTCCTGGACATCTCGCTGACGGTCTCGCCCGTCCGCGACGGGGAGGGGCGGATCGTCGGCGCCTCGAAGATCGCCCGCGACATCACCGCCCGCCGCCGCCTCGACGCCGAGGTGCGGCGGCTGCTGGAGGCGGAGCGCGCCGCCCGCGTGGAGTCGGAGCGGATGGGCGTCCTCAAGGACGAGTTCCTCGCCACCCTCTCCCATGAGCTGCGCACGCCGCTGAGCGCGATCCTTGGGTGGTGCCAGCTCATCCGCCGCGGGGGCGGCAACGCCGCGACGGCCGCCGAGGGCCTGGAGGTGATCGAGCGCAACGCCCGCGTCCAGTCGCGGCTGATCGACGACCTGCTGGACATGAGCCGCATCATCTCCGGCAAGATCCGCCTTGACGTGCAGCCCGTGGACGTGCAGGACGTGGTGCGCACCGCCGTCATGTCGGTGCAGCACGCAGCGGATGCCAAGGGTGTGCGCCTGGAGGTCGTGCTGGACCCGCTGGCGGGCCCGGTGCGCGGCGACCCCGCCCGGCTGCAGCAGTGCTTCTGGAACATCCTCTCAAACGCGATCAAGTTCACCCCGCGCGGCGGCAAGGTGCAGGTCTCGCTGGAGTGCATCAACAGCCACCTTGAGTTCACCGTGGCCGACACCGGCGCCGGGATCAGGCCCGAGTTCCTGCCCTACGTCTTCGACCGCTTCCGCCAGGCCGACTCCACCACCACGCGCCGGCACGGCGGGCTGGGGCTGGGTCTGGCGATCGTCAAGCACCTGACGGAGCTGCACGGCGGCAAGGTGAGGGCCAAGAGCCCCGGCGAGGGGAAGGGGACGACGGTGTCGATGGAGCTGCCGGTGATGGTGGTCCACGCCGACCCCGGCCACCACGCCGCGCAGCAGGGCGCTCAAGCGTCCGCGGAGGGCGAGCTGAGCCTGCGCGGCATCCGGGTGCTTGTGGTCGACGATGAGCCCGACGGCCGCGAGGTGGTGCGCCGGGTGCTGGTGGAGTTCGGCGCCGAGGTCGAGCTGGCGGGCTCGGCGGAGGAGGCGCTGTCGGCGGTCGCGCGTCGGCCGCCGGACGTGCTGATCAGCGACATCGGGATGCCCGACCACGACGGCTACGAGCTGATGCGCCGGATCAGGGCGCTGCCCGCCGCGCAGGGAGGCCGCACGCCGGCGGCGGCGCTCACGGCGTTTGCGCGGTCGGAGGACCGCACGCGTGCGATGCTGGCGGGGTTCCAGACCCACATCACCAAGCCGGTGGAGCCGCTGGAGCTCGCCGCCGCCGTGGCCAGCCTCGCCAACAAGGTTTGAGCCGCCGCGCCGCCGGGCCGTCGGCGCGCCGGGAACATCATTCGCTTTGCCGCCGGGCGCGATCGGTAAAGAGTGAACCGCGCGGAGACGCTCACTGGTCTAGCGTGCCCGATGGCCATGAGACGCGCATCGACACCGGTGATCTCCATCCGCATCGTGGAAGGCCCCCACGCAAAGAGGAGTCGGTCTGCTTCCCCGTCGGGTACTTCACCGTTGACGGTGCGGCGGGGAGGAGGGCGGCGGGGCGGGGGGGCGGGGGGCGGGCACGCGACGATCTGCCGGTCGGTCCCGCCGCTTCTTATCTGCGCTCCGTTCACCCCCCCGCAGTGCGCATGGCGGCGCGACAGCCTCGCTTATGCCTGCTGGGACGCTGCACAGAGCTGCGCGGCGCTCACCGTTGCATCTTTCTTGCTCGCAGCGCGGGCGCCATCAATGGCAGGAAGGAACGGGAAGGGAAGGAAGGGAAGGGGAAAGGGCAAGAGTTGACTAGGCGGCCCTGCTGCGCTCGGCCGGCACGATGGTAATCTCGCCGTTGCGCTCCACGATCGCGTACTTGACCTGCTGCAGCCGCTCGAGCCCCTGGAACTTGCGCGCCGCCTCCAGAACGTCCGACTCGTCCACGCGCAGCTTGTCCATCCGGTCCTTGTGCATCCGCCCGTTCTCCACGATCACCAGCGCCGTGCCGTCCACCCACTTCTCGACCGCGGGGATGCGCTGCTTCAGCAGCGAGAGGCCGACGGTCGCCCCGATGAGCGTCATGATCAACAGGAACGCGTTGGTCACCGAGTGGTCGCCATCCACCATCGCCTGCTGTGTCGTCTCGCTGATGATCAGCAGCATCACCAGGTCGAAGCTGGTGTTCTCCGCCAGCGTCCGCTTCCCGGAGAGACGGAAGACCAGCAGGAGGAAGAAGTACACGACAAGGCCGCGGATGACGGATTCCATGACGCAGTCTCCTTCAGGGGTAGAAGAACTGGCTGAACGCGACGGGCGGACCACCCTCGGCGCCGACGGTGACTTCGGCGCGTCCGAACGTGTTGGGCTCGAAGTGGAAGACCATCACCCCGCCGTCGGCGGCGTCGAAGGTGTAGGTGAAGCGGTCGGGGGCCGCCTCGACGCTGGACGGCCTCGGGTCGATGTGCTTGAGCTCGATCCCCTCGATAAATGCGCGGCTCAGCCAGATGCGGGACTTGCCGCCGCGCGACGCCCCCGGCCCGATGTGGATGCGCAGCATCTCCGGCGCCTGATACCGCGCCAGGCGGTTGTACTCCACGCGGAGCGGACCCTCGCCGGCCTCGGCGCGGCTCAACGGACCCGGGCCGAGCAGACCCGCGAGCGCCGCGAGCAGGATCAACAGCGCCACCACCCACGCGACGCGCTCGATCTTCCACTCCATCCGCTCCTGCGAGAGGTCCTGGTGGATCTGCAGGTCCCCGACGTGCGTGGATTCGGCCATTGGCGTGCCCTTCCGCGGAGGTCGCTGTGCAGCCGCGACCGTGTACCCCTCCAGCGGAGGTGACCCCAAGGGCGGCCGACCCGCGGCCTGAGGCCCGATTTACGGAAACTTCAGATGGCGCGCCTCCGGGCTTCGCTGGACACTGGCCGCTGCGCGCCGGAAAGGAATGCTTCCATGATCCTCAGACTCGACCGCCTGATGTGCGACCTCCCTCGCCCCGAGAACCCCGACCCCAACGGCGCGGCGGCCGTCCAGGAGCTGCTGGGCGGGAAGTTCGGCGAGATGTCCACGCTGATGAACTACACGATGCAGTCGTTCAACTTGCGCGGGCGCGCCGAGCGCCGCCCCTTCTATGACCTGATCGCCAACATCGCCGCCGAGGAGTTCACCCACATCGAGCTCGTCTCCTACACCATCAACCTCCTCCTCACCGGCTCAACGGAGCGCGGCGACGACCCTGACGCGACGCCGCTCCAGGACGCCGCCGACTGGCGCTACGCCTATCACGCCATCGCCACCGGCCAGCAGGCCTTCTGCGGCGACAGCCACGGCAGGCCCTGGAGCGGCGACAACGTCTTCTCGAGCGGCAACCTCAAGCTCGACCTGCTCCACAACTTCTTCCTCGAGTGCGGGGCCCGCGCCAACAAGATCCGGGTCTACGAGATGGTCAGCGATCCCACCGCGAGGGCGATGGTCGGCTTCCTGCTCGTCCGGGGCGGCGTGCACATCGTCGCCTACGCCAAGGCGCTGGAGAAGCTCAGCGGCGTCCCGGTGGGCAAGCTCCTCCCCATCCCCGACGTCAGCAACAAGCGGTTCACCGAGGCGGCGGTGCACGAGGCCAAGGGGCTCCACCGCATTCTGTACCGGTTCAGCCCCGATGACTACAAGCGCGTCGGCGAGATCTGGAACGGCCCGCACCCGGAGGACGGCCAACCGCTGGAGGTTGCCGACGGTCCACCCCAAGGCGCCGTTCCGCCGGATCTTGAGGCGGAGCCGCAGCTCGCCTCGCCGGCGGGTGCCGACGACCAGGACCCGGACCCGGACATGATCGCCTTCTACGCAAAGAAAATCTTCGGCGGCGGCGTTGTGCAGGTACCCGGTCGCCGTGCCCGTGCGACGAAGGAAGGTCAATAAGTTTGGCGGGGTTGCGCGCAGGCGCGGTAGTGGGCGGGCCCCGATCGAACGAGACGGCCTGCGCCCGGCTCAGCGGGCGATTGTCAGCACCACCGGGATGCCGTGCCGTTCCGCAAGCTCAGCGGCGCGTTGCCGCGCAGCCTGCGCGTCCAACGGGACGCGCTCGGCGAGCATCCGCACGCGCGGCGAGGGTGCCCCGCGTCCGCCCGGCCTTTGACCGTCGGCAACGGCTTCGTCTCCGCTTGCCGCTTCGTCGGCGCCGCGCGTGTGCCAGGTGATCGTCGTTGCAACCAGTCCTTTGAGGCTCGAGCACGGGACGGTGCTGACGAGCAGATAGCTGGGGTGACGCGCGGCCTCACGCTCCGAATGGGCAAGAAAAACCGGTGGCGACGGGGGCATGCGGGATGCTACGCGCGCAGCGACCCAGTACCCCGCCGCATGAAATGAAAAGGCCGGCGCACCTGCGCCGGCCGTTCGCTTCATGGTTCACCCACCACATCGGTGGGCGCGCTGATCACCAGCTGCCGCGCTTGCCGCCGCCGGAGCGACCGCCGCCGCCGCCACCACCGCCGCCCCAACCACCACCGCCGCCACCGCCGCCGCCGCGGCTCTCGCGCGGCTTGGCCTCGTTGACGGTGAGGTCACGGCCGCCGAAGTTCTTGCCGTTCTGCCCGGCGATCGCGGCCTGAGCGGCCTCGGCGCTGGCCATCTCGACGAAACCGAAACCGCGGGGGCGGCCGGTCTCGCGGTCCATCACCAGCTGCGCGCTGGCGACATCGCCGTACTGCCCGAACATCTCGCGGAGCTCGGCCTCGGTGGTGTTGAAAGAAAGATTGCCTACGTAGAGCTTCGTCATCGCTGCTTCCAAGTTGTGCCCAGATCAGGAGTACCGGGCTTGAACTCGGGCACGAGGAAGCGGCGGTGAACTGTGCCCAGCCCGGCCTATGGCGACCGGGCAGACGGGCGAGAACGATCAATCCTAGGCGCGCTCCGCAGTTCTCCCCTGAGCGACTTAAGGCTGATCTATCCCGTTCAGGGCCGTATTCAGCGCACGCTGGGGCGCAAAGGCGCGAGGCAATCGCGGCGACCGAAGGTGAAATCAACTTCACGATACCGTGCAATCATCGGGTGTCGGGTCGGCACCCCTCTCTCGACGCACCCACGGCCGAAACGACGCACGCACATCCATGATGACGGCCGACTCGTTCATCCTCGACCTCACGCACGCTGCCGGGGCTCTTGGCTGTCCGCTCGACGCGGAGGCAACGAGCATCCTCCGGGCGATCGTCACTCACGACCCGGACGAATGGAGCGCGGGGGGCGTGCAGCGAGGCCGGATCACCAAGCGAGCACGGATGGTCGTCCTTCGCGCGGTCTACACCGCGAAGGCCGAGAAGCGGGACATGATTGACGGACGCACGATGCGTCTGGCACTGGCCGATACCGTCGCCGATCGCGCAACAGAATAACCCGGCGTCGCCCCGCCGACGTTTGCCCGCGCACCACCCTTTGGGTGGACGGCGCAGACGCGCTGAATCGGATCCGTATCTGGAGAATGACCGGCCGCGCCAAGGCACGCCGCAGCGCAGGTTCTCGCGGCGGCAGGCCGGTGCAACACGTGCTCAACTCAAGGTGCTTTCGTCGGGTCTTCGCGGAGAACGCGGGAACGCGAGAGACACCGTGGCCGGTCCGGCGGTTCGTCCACCTTGCCGGGAGGGGAAGCGGGAGAGGACGCGGCCGCGCAATTTAGACGGTTAGCCCTGACCAACTCCACCTCATTCAAGGACAGCACAAAGTCGGTGCCCGTGACCGCCGATCCGCGTCCATCGGCGGCGCGCAGTACGGACCAGAGCACCACCTTGCGCGCGTGGGCGCGAACCCGCGCTTGCGGGAGCTCGCCGGCACGCCACTCCTCGAGCCGACCTTCAAGCATCTCCAGGAGCAGACGGGTCGCCTGATCGTCCAGGGGATAACCGAGGCTCTTGGCCGAACGAGTGAGCTCGGAGGCGAACTCTGCGGCGGCTTGGCCGCCGACAGGCTCGCGCGGCGCGGGGGGCTGAGGAAACATCACGGCGGATTGTCCCTCGCGATTGTGTAGAGTGGATGAAACCACGAGGATTGACGTGACGGGAGAAGCTCTGATTCGGCGGGCCGAGTGGCGCCGGGTTCCGCAGGCGATACGGGATGCTCACCGAGGTGAAGGGTGCCGGGTATCCGACGCGGGTGATACGCCGTTTCCTGCTGCGCCCGCCGAGCCCGCGACACGATCCGCCGCGGCGGGATCGGGACCGCCATCCGGCGTAGCAGCGGTGAGGATGTACGCGCTGGGGAGGCCCCTGTCGCGGTCGGCCGGTCGTGCCGTGCAGACGCGGCCGGCGCTATTGGCCACCGCGGTGCGCACCCAGCGGAGCACGGCGGTGAGCTGCGTGCAGTTGTTGAAGCG
This sequence comes from Phycisphaerales bacterium, assembly GCA_035626935.1. GTDB lineage: Bacteria > Planctomycetota > Phycisphaerae > Phycisphaerales > UBA1924 > JAJTGZ01. The sequence continues at coordinate 6,488 of DASPMT010000308.1, forward strand.
GAAGCTACGGGTGATGCTGCCGACGTCAAGCCGCTGCCAGCAGACGCCGTCGAAGATCGAGGCGATAACCACGCCCTGGCAGGGCGGGTGGGTCTCGCCGCGCCAGGCCCCGGCGCTGGGGCGGGCAGCACCGCGCCCGTCGCCCGCGCCGGCCGCGGTTCGTTTTCCGTTGCCGTCCCAGCCGCCGCCTGCCGTGCGCACAGATGGGTCGATGGTTGCGCTGATACGGAGGTCTCCGACCAGCGGCTGTTGCCCGTCGTCGACTTCACCGCTGTGGTACGGCGAAGACTCGCTCATCGCGATCGCCTGTCGCGATGTGAGCGTGCGTCCGGAAAGAACGATGCTGCCGTTGCCTTCCATGGGTGCCACTGCCTTCTTCAAGGGTGCCAGCGCAGCGTGTGGATGCGAAGCGAGCGGTGCGAAAAAAGGAGTGGAGCCCCGAGTGAGTGCCGGCCGCACGTCGCGCTGTGCTTGGACTGGGGGCGTTCTGCCGAACCGCGGGAGGACAGGCGAGAGTGTACCATGTGCTGAAGCATGGGATGGCGCGCCAAATGGCGTTTCTGCACGAAGCAGCGCGTCGAGCAGCTCAGACAGCCGGCAATCTCTTCGCGCTTGTTCCGCCAGGCCGCGGGCAGGATCAACCCGGCTAGCAGGGTTCGTCGATTAGGCCCTGAGCGCGCAGCGACCTGTACGCGATGCGACGGAACGTCGTCCCGCAAAGCGGTAACTTGTGTTGGAGGAGAGGCTGAAGTGTCGTTAAGCTGTTTCTCATGGACGCCGATGGGCCCGCGCGGTGTCCGGCGCAGACACCGCGCTCTTGCGATGGGAAGTCAGCCGATCGCGCGCTCCCCGCGGGGCCAGCCGCGGCGTCGGTGAGCGGCCGTCGGACGCCGCGGCGGTGCCGATGGTCGGATAGTCCGCGCTGTCGGGCACCGGGTACCAGGCGCAGAGCAGGATGCTGTCGTCGATCCAGTCGGGCATAGAACACC
>DASPMT010000309.1:0-6151 GCA_035626935.1 Phycisphaerales bacterium
ACCCGATCCTGAGCGAGGAACGCTGGAAAGCGCTCCGGGTGGCCTGCGAAGGCGACCGAATCGCAGCTGTTTCTTCCTTGCCCACCGGTTGGGACCCGATTGACCGCACCCTTCCGGGCCACGGGTTGAGTGGCGCCAAGATTCATGAGTGGATCGGTGTGGCTTCGGATAGCAACGACTGCACCTTGGGTGATCGCTGGATCCCACCCCTTTCCATCCTTCTTTCTCTGGCCCATCGGGCCGCAACCAGTGCAGGGAAAAGTGGGGGGTATGGCGAAGACAGGGAAAATGGAAAGCCGCAAGGCCGCCTGCTGCTCTGGATCGGTGAACGGGTCTGGCCCTTTCCCGGGTCGTTCTCCGTGCAGCCCGATGGCTCGCATCTGAGCCGCTCGATCTTCGTGCGGGCCGAGCATCCGGGTGAGCGTCTCTGGGCCGCGGACCTTGCGCTCCGCAGCGGCGCCGCCGCGGCGGTTATCGCCGACGGCTCGCGCCTGGACCTCTCCGCTACCCGCCGGCTTCAGCTTGCTGCCGAGGCGGGGGGCGGGTTCTGCTTTCTCGCACGCCCGCCGTGGGAACGCGCCGAGCTTTCCGCTGCGGCCACACGCTGGTACATCACCACCGCGCTGCCGGTCCACCCCGCGGTCGCGCGCCCTCGCACCCACGCACCCGTTCACTCCCCCACGAGACGATGGACCGTCGAGCTCCTGCGCTGCAAGGGCGTGCAGCCTTCAACAGCGACCACCCGCCGCTGGATACTGGAGGAAGACCGTGAGACGCGTCATGGCCTTGTGGCTGCCGAGCTTCTCGACCGACCTGGTGAGGCGGCGCCGGCGCAGCGCAGGAGCGGATGACTCGCGGCGCCCCCGCGCCGTCATCCTCACGCGCGCCGTGGGCGGGCGTGAGGTGGTCGCCCGCGCCTGTCCGATCGCGCTTGGCGCCGGTGTCCGGCCCGGGCTCGATCTGGCTCAAGCCCGTGCGCTCATCCCTCCCGGCGTCCGACTCCACACCGAGACCCACCGAGCCGAGCGTGAAGCCGAGTCGCTCCACAGGCTTGCCTGCTGGGCCCTGCGTATCTCGCCCACCGTGGCGCCCGATGCTCCAGACGGCCTGCTGCTCGATCTCACCGGTACTGCGCGGCTCTACGGACGCGAGCAGCGCGTGCTCCGCTCAGCGGCCCGCGCGGTGAGCCGCCTGGGCTTTCGTGTCCGCGCCGCGTCGGCTTCCACCTTCGCCTGCGCGGCCGCCGTTGCCCGGCACGGAGCTGAGCCGCTGACATCCGTGCCCGTCGGCGCCGAGAAGCTCGCTCTCGCTCGGCTCCCTGTCTCAGCCATCACGGACGATCCGTCCACGTTGGAGGCTTTGCACGAGCTTGGCATCGAGTCCGTCGGTCAGGTCTTCAACCTCCCGCGTCGTCAACTCGCTATGCGCTTCGGTCTCGCGATCCTGGAGCGTATCGACCGGTCGCTGGGGCACGCCACCGAGACCATCACCCCGGTCCATCCACCGCCGCCTATCCGAGCCGAGCTCATCTTCGACGGGCCTACCGACCGCGTCGAGTCGATCGAGGCCGCCGCTCAGGACGTGCTGGCCGATCTGGTCCGCCAACTGAGCTCGCGGCAGCGCGGTGTGCGCAGGCTGGTGTTCACACTCCTGCGCCCCAAGGGAGGCGGCGATCCGGAGCGCATCACCCTTGAGCTCAGCCGCGCCAGCGTCAACGGCCGGCACCTCTGGAAGCTGCTGCAGACCAGGCTCGAGCGGATCGACGTGGGCGCGCAGGTTGAGGGCCTGGCCGCCGTCGCCGCGCGCACCGCGCGGCTCAAGCACCGTCAGCAGGCCGACCTTCGCCTGGGCGCCAGGGACGACGAGCCGGTTTTTCAGGAAGCCGCGGGCGAACTGACCGATACGCTCGTCAACCGGCTCGGGCCTGAGCGCGTGGCGCGGGTCGTCCTTCAGCCCTCGCACCTCCCTGAGCGCAGCTACGCCGTGCGCTCGGTGATGCAGGCACCCCCTTCGCAAGCCGCCGGGCGCTGCGCGGGCGACCGCCCCACGCTCCTGATCCATCCTCCCGAGCAAGCGGAGGTGATCGCCCTCACGCCCGACGGGCCCGTGCTCGAGGTGGGATGGCGCGGCGCGGGGAGCCGGCGCCGGCGGGTCGCCGCGTGCATCGGGCCCGAGCGGATCGGCGCCGAGTGGTGGCGCTGGCGCGCCCTGCCCGAGGCGCCGGGCACACAGCCGCCGCCCGACCGTGACTACTTCGCCGTCGAGCTCGATACGGGCCTGTGGCTCTGGGTCTGCCGCCAGGCCGACACCTCGCGCTGGTTCGTCCACGGAGTCTGGGCCTGACCTCTTCCGCGCACATGCCGGAGAACGACTTCCCCAAGCTGAAACCTCACCCCTTCAGGGACCCTGCCTCCCGCGGAGAGGACGCTGCGCACCCCTGCCCTTCTCATTCCTACGCGGAACTCGCCGTCACCACCAACTACACGTTCCTCACCGGCGCGAGCTTTCCCGAGGAGTTTGTGATCGCCGCGGCGGCGCTCGGCCACCGCGCTGTCGCGGTCACCGACACGCACTCTCTCGCCGGCGTCGTGCGGGCGCACGTCAAGGCGAAAGAGGCCGGCATCCGTTTCATCGTCGGCGCACGTGTTCTCCCGAGCGACCTGCCCGGGTGCTCGCTGCTGCTCTACCCCACCGACAGGCCCGCTTACGGCAGGCTCTGCCGGCTCCTCACCGTCGGCAAGCTCCGGGCGAGCAAGGGCGAGTGCCGCCTCACCTTCGACGACGTCGCCCTGCACGCCGAAGGGCTGCTCTGCACCGCCGCGCCGGGCGACACCCTCGGCGCCGCGCTCGACCAGCACCTCGCCCGGCTCCGCGCTGTGTTCAACGGCGACCGGCTCTCCCTCGCCGTCGCCAGGCTCTTCGGCCCCGACGATGAGAGGCGCGTGCAGCGCCTGGCCGCGCTTGCCGACGCCCGGCGCGTACCGCTCGTGGCCGTCAACGACGCCCACGCCCACACGCCGCAGCGCCGCCCGCTGCAGGATGTGCTCACCTGCATCAGGCACGGCTGCACGATCGCCGAGGCCGGCTTCCGCCTCCACGCCAACGCCGAGCGCCACCTCAAGCCGCCCCAGGAGATGCACCGGCTCTTCGCCGCGCTCCCGCGAGCCCTTGAGCGCACGGTCGAGATCGCCGAGCGGGCCGCCGGCTTCTCACTTGACCAGGTCGTCTACGAGTACCCGGGCGAGGTCGTGCCGCCCGGGCGGACGGCCATGAATCACCTCCGCGACCTCACGTGGAAGGGGGCCGCGCGCCGCTTCCCCGGCGGGGTGAGCGGGGACGTTCGCGCAAAGCTTGAGCACGAGCTGTCGCTCATCGATGAGATGAACTACGCGCCCTACTTCCTCACCGTCTATGACCTGGTCAACTACGCGCGCACCGGCGAGGGCGACGCCGCCCCCGCCCCGCGCCCGGGCCCGTGGGAAGAGATCCTCTGCCAGGGGCGCGGCGCCGCGGCCAATTCCGTCGTCTGCTTCTGCCTGGGCGTCACCTCCGTCAACCCCATGCGGGTCAACCTTCTCTTCGAGCGGTTCATCAGCAAGGAGCGCAACGAGCCTCCGGACATCGACATCGACTTCGAGCACGAGCGTCGCGAGGACGTTATTCAGTACATCTACCGCAAGTACGGACGCGAGCGAGCCGCCCTCACCGCCGAGGTGATCACCTACCGCCGCCGCAGCGCCGTGCGGGACGTCGGCAAAGCCCTGGGCCTCTCGCTCGACACCGTCGACCGGCTCGCCAAGAACATCGAGTGGTGGGACACGGAGGGCCTCAACGCTGAAGCCCTCCGCGGCATGGGCCTCAACCCTGACGACCGCACGCTTCAGTGGCTCGTCCGCCTCTGCTCGGAGATTCTCAGCTTCCCGCGCCACCTCTCTCAGCATGTAGGCGGGTTCGTCATCACACAGCAGCCCCTCTGCGAGATCGTCCCGGTCGAGAAAGCCGCGATGGACGACCGCACCGTCATCGAATGGGATAAGGACGACATCGACGCCATGGGGATGATGAAGGTCGACGTGCTGGGGCTGGGCATGCTCACCGCCATCCGCAAGGCGATCGCCCTGGTCAACACCGCCCGTCCCCTGCTCCACGGCGAGGAGCCGTACGACCTTGCCACCATCCCGCCAGAGGACCCCGACACCTACGCGATGATCCAGAGGGCCGACACCATCGGCGTCTTTCAGATCGAGAGCCGGGCCCAGATGTCGATGCTCCCGCGTCTTAAGCCGCGCGAGTTCTATGACCTGGTGATCGAGGTCGCCATTGTCCGGCCCGGCCCCATCCAGGGGGACATGGTCCATCCTTACCTCCGCCGCCGCAACGGTGAGGAACCGGTCGAGCCGATCCACCCCGACGTCGACAAGGTGCTGCAGCGCACCAAGGGTGTGCCGCTCTTCCAGGAGCAGTGCATGGCCCTGGCCGTCGAGGCCGCGGGGTTCACGCCGGGAGAGGCCGACCAGCTCCGCCGTGCCATGGCCGCCTGGAAACGCAAGGGAGACCTCATCTACCGCTTCGGCAAGAAGCTGATCGAGGGCATGGTCTCCCACGGCATCCGCCGCGAGTTCGCCGAGCGCTGCTTCGAGCAGATCAAAGGGTTCAGCGAGTACGGCTTCCCCGAGAGCCACGCCGCGAGCTTCGCCCTGCTGGTCTATATCTCCTGCTGGCTCAAGCGTCACTGGCCGGCGCAGTTCACCGCGGCGCTGCTCAACAGCCAGCCGATGGGGTTCTACGCCCCCGCCCAGCTTGTGCGCGACGCGAAGGAGCACGGCGTGACCGTGCGGCCGATCGACGTGCACCGCAGCAAGTGGGACTGCACGATCGAGCCGGACGGTGCCGGCTACTCATCCGGAACCGGCGCCGCCCCCGGCCGCTGGGGCGAAGGCAAGGGCGCCTTGCGGCTGGGGATGCGGCTGGTGAACGGTCTCGGCGAGCAGGACGCAAGCAAGATCGCCGAGGCCGCGGCGAGCAACGGGCGTCCCTTTGCGAGCATCGAGGCGCTCTGGCGCAGCAGCGGCGCCTCGTCCCGCGCTCTGCGCCGACTCGCCGCCGCCGACGCCTTTGCTTCCATGGGGCTCTCGCGCCAGCAAGCCCTCTGGCAGGCACGCTCCCTCCGCGACCAGCGTCTCCCGCTTTTCGAATCCCTGCCCGATACTCCTCAGCAGCCGGTGCCGCTCCCCGCGCTCGGTCCTGAGCGCCAGGTCACCCTTGACTACGAATCGGCGGGCCTCTCATTACGGGCACACCCTGTCTCGTTCGTGCGCCCCGCGCTCGACGCCCGCCGCGTCAGGCGCTGCATCGACCTGCGCGACGAAAGGCTTACCCCGGCGGGCGAACGCATCCGCGTTGCGGGCATCGTGCTCGTCCGCCAGCGGCCGGGCACAGCCAAGGATGTCACGTTCATCACGCTCGAGGACGAAACCGCCAGCGCCAATCTCGTCGTCTGGCGGAATATCTACCACAAGTACCGCCACCACGCCAAGGCCCACTTCATCCTTGTTCACGGGCGCGTGCAGCGTCAGGGGCTGGTGGTGCACGTCGTTGTCGACCGAATCCAACGACTGAGCGGTAAGCTCGACGGCCTCCCCATCGCCGCGAGGAACTTCCACTAGCCGGGAGCCGCCGAGCCCAGCGGCGACGGTTACTCGGTCTTCTTCCGCCCGGTCCCCACTTGGTCAAGCCCGCGCGGCCGCAGCGGCCGGAAGTCTGTCTCCCGGTCGACCGACAGGACAAACTCGGTCAGCAGCTCGACCGTGTCGTCGATGTCGCGCAGGTGACAGCCCTCGACCTGTGTGTGCATCGCCCGGTTGGGGATCCCCACGCTGGCCGTCGCCACGCCGTGCCCCGCCACCTGCATCGACTTGCTGTCATTCCCTTCCAGTTCGGCCGACTGCAGCTGCTGGAACTCCACACCGCACCGTCCCGCCGCCGCCCGCAGCATCGCGGCCGCGACCGGGTTGGTGTTAGGCCCGCCGGAGATCGTCGGGCCCGCCCCGAGCGTGCAGGGGATCGTCGTCTTCTTGTCGTTGCCCGGGTCGTCCGCGGCGTTGACCACATCCACGGCGAGGGCCACGTCCGGTTCCACACGCTCGGCGGC
>DASPMT010000310.1:0-5120 GCA_035626935.1 Phycisphaerales bacterium
TGCCGATGAGGTTGGTCTCAATCACCTTCTGGTGATCCTCGATCGGGACCTGCTCGAACGGACCGATGGCGCCGACGCCCGCGTTGTTGATCCACACGTCGATGCGCCCGAACGTTTCAACCGCCTTGTCGGCGATCGCCTGGTTCTCCTTGCGGCAGGAGACGTCCGCCTCCACGGCGATTACGTTCACCGACCCGCCGCCGCGGTGGCGTACGCACTCCTCGATCACGTCGTTGAGCACCTCACCCCGCCGGGCGGCAAGGACCAGCCGGTGCCCCATCGGCGCCATGGCCAGTGCCATCCCACGGCCGAAGCCGCTCGATGCACCGGTAATGACGATTACCTTTGGGTCGGCAGTTCGCCCGGAACGCTCGGAGGTTCGCTTCGCCATGGACCACCTCGTGCAGCGGTTGGATATCGATCGGTCGGTGCGGCTGGAAATCCGCACGGCGCAGGCTTCGCCTGGGCGGTGCGGGCCGATGTCCCGTGCCCACCCTTCCTGGAGCAGAGCATGAAACCGGCGTGAGACGCGCGGCTAATCCTGCTCGCTGAGACAAGGCCATCAGCCGCGCGGGCGGTCGGCGTCCGCTGTGACTTTGCGGACCCGTTCACGCCTCGTTCTCGTACACTCGATGCCCATGTCCAGCATCCCTTTCCAGACCGTCACGCCGCCGCCGGCTCTTACGCCGCTGCGCAGGGCGACGCGGTTCCGCATCGGCCTGACGGCGGGCCTGTGGTGTGTAGTGGCAGCGCCGCTCTACGTCATGGCGACAACGGCCGCCAACTTCGACGGCATCTTCCGCGAATTCGGTCTGCGCATGAGCCCGTTCCAGCAGTTCCTTCTGGGTCTCGGCCGCGTCCTGGGCACGCCCGTCGGAATCGCGTTCATACTGCTCCTTGCGCCGCTGGCGTGCTATGCGCTCGTGCTGCTGGGCCTTCCCCGCGACGCTGTATCCCCCGCCGACGACCCCGCCGGAACGCGCCGGCATCCGCGGTGGGAACGCCTCCTCCTTGTCACCGTACCGGCGACGGTCGTGTCGGTGATCATCACCGTCGTCTATCTGGGTTCGATGCTGGCCCCGCTCCAAACGATAACCAACACCCTCGGGCAAACCCCCTCGGTCGGCACGGCCCGCTGACAACACCAACGCGAAGACGCAGGAGTCCACCCCATGATCCTGACCCCCACCCTCGCCGTCGTCTGCGCCGCCGCGCCCACCGTGCTCGCCGCACCTGTCCGCGTCACCGTCATGGGCACCGTCGAGTACAACTCGTTCAACAGCGGGACGTTCGCACAGTCGGTTGCGCCCGCCGGCTCGCCGGTGGTGATGACCATCGAGCTCGACTCGACCGACTACCTCGACAGCCCCAACCTGCCCGGCATCACCCGCGGTTTCCGTTTCGGTCCTGAAGACTTCTCGCTCCGCATCGCCGACGCGCAGACGACGCTCGCCGCCGGCGGCCCGCAGGCCTACTTCGTGCTCCGCAACGACGACCCGCGCGTCGACGGCGTCTTCATCTCCCAGGGCACCGATATCGATACACAGGTCCCCCTCGCAATAACGCCGGTGGGCTTCGGCATTGCCTTCCAGCGCACCTTCGACGGCGCTCCGCCACCCCCTTCCACCGATCCCGACCCGACCTTTACGTCGCTCGAGTTGACCGAAGCCGTCGGGAGCTGGGGCCTTGAGAACCTCAGCGCGTACCACATGGCGGTCCAGCAGAACGAGGTCGTCGTGCCGATGGGGATCGGCTACGAAACGCTCACGATCGAGCTCCTCTGCGCCGCCGACGTCGGCGGCACGGGAGGGGTCGCCGGCGCCGACGGTTCCTTGGACAACAACGACTTCGTTGTCTTTATCGACTGGTTCTTCGCCGCTGACGTCCGAGCCGACCGCGGCTCGACCGGTGGTGTCGCCGGTTCCGACGGCGCCTTCGACAACAACGATTTCGTCGTCTTCATCGATCAGTTCTTCGCCGGCTGCGGGTGAAACTCCCCCTGGTCGGCACACCATCTTGGGGTCGCAGCGAATAAAAATGACAGCTGTCCCGCTTGGCAAGACGTGATGTTTGGTGTACGATAGGGTCAGTGCCGAACCCCTTCTCCGACCTCGACGGGCCTGACCGTCGGCGTGATGCCGGCCTGACGCACGACGCCGTCCGCGGCCGCGGCACGCCCCTGAATCCGGCCAACCGCTTCAAGCCGATCGCCATCACCCTCGACGGCGAGACCCTCGACGACGAGCTGCGCGACCACCCCTCCGGCGTGCAGGTGAAGACCCGCGTCTACACCGACGACTCGCGCTCGGTCCTCACCAGCAACGACTCACCCGACATCCCGTTCACCTGGTCGCTCAACCCTTACCGCGGCTGCGAGCACGGGTGCATCTACTGCTACGCTCGCCCCGGCCACGAGTACCTGGAGATGTCCTGCGGCATCGACTTCGAGACGAAGATCATGGCCAAGACCGAGGCGCCCGCGCTCCTGCGCCGCGAGCTCTGCAAGCCGTCATGGGTCGGCCCCGACGGCGCGGTCGAGCCGATCACCATGAGCGGCGTCACCGACCCCTACCAGCCGCTGGAGCGCAAGCTGAAGATCACCCGCCGGTGCCTCGAGGTGATGGCCGAGTTCCGCCAGCCCGTTGGCATCATCACCAAGAACACCCTGGTGGCGCGCGACAAGGACATCCTCGGCGCAATGGCGAAGAACCCCGGCGGCAACGGGCCGCTGGCTCGAGTCACGCTGTCGATCACCAGCCTCGACCCGCGCACCGCGATGGTGATGGAGCCGCGGGCCAGCACGCCGCGCGACCGCCTCCGCGCCGTCCGCGAACTGACCGAAGCGGGCGTGGAGGTCTCGGTGATGACCGCGCCGATCATCCCGGGGATCAACGACCACGAAATCCCTGCGCTGCTGCAGGCCGTGAAGGACGCCGGCGCGACCAACGCCGGGTACGTCCTCCTCCGCCTTCCGTGGCAGATCAAGACGCTGTTCCTCGAGTGGCTCGTCCGCCACTTCCCCGACCGGGCCGCCCGTGTCGAGAGCCTCTTGCGCCAGTCCCGGGGCGGCGAGCTTTACGACAGCGGATGGGGCGAGCGGATGAGTGGCACCGGCCCCATCGCCGACACCATCGCGGCGACGTTCAAGCTCTTCTGCGCAAAGAACGGGCTGAACAATCGCGACCGGGGGGGCCTTGACACGCGCTCGTTCAAGGCCCCCCACGACCGCAGAGGACAGATGTCGCTCTTCTGAACGGGCCCCATCAGGGAGCGTCAGGGAGCAGTCCGTCGTCCTCCTCCTCGCTGAAGAAACGCAAGTGCGAGTCTTGCGTGCCGCGCGTGACTGACACCCCATCGCGCACCTCGTCGGCTCCCTCGCCATCGAACTCGTTGTGGTGGTAGATGTTGGGGTCGCTCTGCGCCTTGATCGACCGGCTCGTCGCCCACGCGGCGTGACCGTCGGTCCAGAGCAGGCACATGCCCGCGCGGCTCCCGGTACCCCAGTTGGCCGAGAAGGTCCGGCCGCGCAGGTAGTCGGCGCGGTCGCCCATGAAGACGATCGGCATCGCGGCCTTCCGGACGTTGGCGTCGTTGTCGTAGCTGAAGGAACAGTGCCACCGCAGCGACGGGACGGCGCCGGCGTCCACCGTCGTCGCCGCCTCGACAGGCGCCCCGGCGACATCGACAAGGACCAGGCGGCCGTCGGGCAGACGCTGGTCGGCCGGCGTGTCGGTGGTGTTGGTGTTGATGAAGATCGAGGGAGGGAGGTCCTGGTGGCGCGCCAGCAGGGAGAGGCCGAGGAAGGCCTTTTCCTCCTGGTCGACCATGGCGGGCATCTGGTTGCGGTAATCGTCGGCGTACGCGAACACGCCGACCCCCAGGTCGCGCAGGCGCACGAGCGTCGCCGCCTGGCGGGAAGCGACGCGGGCGCCCGCGAGCGCCGGGAGCAGGATGCCCACCAGCAGCGCGATGATGGCGATGACCACCAGCAGCTCGATCAGGGTGAACGCGGGGCACAAGGGAGCGGCACGCCCGCGGCGGGCGCGTGAAACAGCAGCGTGAAGAGTCATGGCAAACTCCGTGGTTCTAACGAGGGGGGATGTACGGCACAGCGCGCCGGCGGCGCAGGCGCGGATCGATGAGGACACGTCAGTGCGGATCGATCAAGCCGTGGCGGGTGGACCGCGCGAAGCCCGGTCGCGCCCAACCCAGAGCACCGCGATGCGCTGCGAGCCCATCCAGCGGACCAAGCCGCTCGCGCAAGGCGTGTGGAGCGGCAACGCAGAAGGCAGCCCGTCTCCCACGGGCGAGGAGACCGCCAGACAGACGGGGCAGTCGTGCTCGTCGTGAGGAGCCGGTTGCCGGTCGCCGTGGTCGTGCCCATGCTGGTGGTCGCCCGCCGGGCAGTGGCCGTGCTGAACGGCCCGCGTCAGCTGCCCTCTACCGGAACGGCCCCGGTCGCGGCCCGCGCCGTGGTCGTGCGAGTGCCAGAGCGGGGCGGCGAAGACCAGCAGCAACGGCACGATCGCCGCGAACGCGGCGCCCCGCGGCCGCAGCCAGCCCCTCCACCGCCGGAATGACCAGGAAGTTCCGAGCATGAGCCTCGACCGCCCCAATCTTACGCCGATCCATGCTTAAAACAGCCCGCGCCACTGGATGAGTTCCTATGTTCACTCCCCCATGCCCCCTCCAGCAGTCACCGTCCGCGATCTCGGCAAGCACTTCGGCCACCGCACCCTCTTTACGGGCGTGTCGTTCAGCATCGAGGAGAAGGAGCGGCTCGCCCTGATCGGCCCCAACGGCTCGGGCAAGAGCACGCTGCTGAAGATGCTCGCGGGCATCGAGCACTACGACGAGGGCACGATCACCAACCGCAAGGGCCTCCGGGCCGCGTACGTCGCCCAGGCCGACCGCTTCACCGAAGACGAGACGGTGCTCACCGCCGTCACCAACGCGCTGACGCCCAAGGCGCGGCCCGCACACATCCACGACGAGCACGAAGCGGAGGTCGCTGCGTACATGGTGCTCGGACGCGTCGGGCTTGAGGACTACGACGCCAAGGCGCTGTCGCTCTCGGGCGGTCAGCGCAAGCGGCTGTCGATCGCGCGCGAGCTGGCCAA
>DASPMT010000311.1:0-19531 GCA_035626935.1 Phycisphaerales bacterium
GATCTCGTGGCTCATGTTCGCCATGAAGCGAGCCTTGCTCTCGCCAGCCTGACGCGCCTCCGCTTCCGCCCTCGCCGCCGCCCGCTCGCGGTCGACGGCGACCGCCAGCGTGTCGAGCATCTGGTTGAGCGCACGCGACAGCCTGCCGACTTCGTCCTCGCCCCCGACCTCGCTCCGCGCCGACAGGTCGCCGGCGCGAACGGCGTCGGCGAATTCTCCAAGCTTGCGCACACGCCGTGTCAGCAGCCGGGGCAGCACGCACACCGATACCAAGCCCAGCGTCGCGGCGACCGCGATCCCGACAAGCAGCCTCGTGGCCAGCCGCTCCAACTCGCCGTGGAGGTTCTGCTCGCGCGCCTCGATCTGGGCGTGGATGCGTTCCTGCAGGGTGTCAAGGCCGGTGGCGAGCCGGTGGATGTGAACCTTGTGAGGTGTCAGCGCCGTGTTCAGCAGCGCAGGCTCGGCGGCGCCGGCGGCCGCGGCTTCAGCAACGACTCGCTCGACGCCGACCCGGTAGGACTCGAGGTTTCCGGAAAGGTCCGCGATGACCGCTCGCCCCGGCGCATCGTGTGACATTGCTCCTTCAGTTTCAGTAAACTCCTCGCTCAGCTCGGCGATCCCTTTCGACAGCAGCGCGACCTGGGCCCGCCACTTGTCGAGGTACTCGGCTGTGGCTCCAGCATCGGCTCCGTTGAGCAGCATGTCCTTTTCGTACCGCCGGCATTCCAGCGCAGCCTTCTGCTGCGCTGCGCACACCGCGGCGCTCTCGTCGATCTTCTCCTCCTGCCGCGCCGCTTCAAGGATGAGGTTCAGGCCCGCCCAGGAGTACAGAGCGATACCCACCGCGGGCAGGAGACAGATAACCAGTGATGTCGTCACGCGTGCGCGAAAAGGCAACCCGCGAAGCCGCATCAGCATTGCAGCGCCTTCGGACAAGATGGTGGCCTTGGGCTGTGCGGAAGGTGGTTGAGCGCTCGTCATCGGTATTCCTCTACCGGGGCTGATTGCAGTTGCCTTGACATCGGGCAGCCAGCATCCGTGAGGAACCGGGACGGTGAAATTGGTCTTACAGTTTCACCGCTTGGCGGTGGGTTGGACCCCTCTAAAGAGGGGTGCGGGACACGGATTTAGATGTCCAGCAGCCGCGGCCGTGAGGGAACGGCGTTTACTCGTCACTACCGCCACTGCCACTCTCGGCCTGCTGGCCTTCTTCAGGCGCACCAACTTTCGGTGCACCCGGCAGCGGCTTGCCGTCAAACCCCGTCAGCGGCGTTCCTTCGAGGGTCCGTACTGTTATGGGCGGGTGGGCCTTCTGGTGCGCCTCGAGCTCCTTCATCAGCCGCTCCTTCTCCTTCTCGGGGAGGCCCTTGAAGTCGCCGCGCCCGCGGCATTTAGGGAAGTTGCTGCAGCCCAGCCACGGGCCGTACTTGCCTGGGCGCAGGTAGTTCGGCTTGCCGCACTTGGCGCACGGGATCGGCGGCTGCGGCTCAAACGGCGGCGTGCTCGGCGCGACGACGTGCCCCACCTTGTCGAGCTTGAGGATCCCGTCACACGGGTTCTGCTTGTCGCCGTACCCGCTGCAGGAGAGGAACTTGCCGAACCGCCCGGTGCGGAGCTGCATCGCCCGACCGCACTTGACGCACGCGATGTTCGTCAGGTCGACCTGCTTGGGCTTTCCTTCGCGGTCAACGGGCGCGGCGTACTTGCACTCAGGGTACGTGCTGCACGAGAGGAACTTGCCGCTCTTGCCCAGCCGGTAGACCGTCGGCGACCCGCACTGCGGGCATGTGTACGGCGCCGGCGTCGTCTCCGCCTTGGCGTGCGTCAGCGTCGTCTCCACTTCACCGAGCCGTTTCTTGAACGGCCCGTAGAACTTGTGGAGCATGTCGACCCAGTCGATGTGCTCCTCCTCGACGCGGTCGAGCTGCTTCTCCATGTCCCGCGTGTACCCGACGTCCATCAGGTCGGGGAACGCCTGGATCAGCATGTCGGTCACGACCTCGCCGATGTCGGTCGAGTAGAACCGCCGGTCGAGCTGCTCGACGTATTTGCGGTCCTGGATCACGCTGATGATGCTCGCGTACGTCGACGGGCGGCCGATCCCCTCGCTCTCGAGCATCTTGATCAGGCTTGCCTCGCTGTACCGCGGCGGCGGCTGCGTGAACTTCTGCTGCGGGCTGATCGAGAAGGGCGCCATCGGCGTCCCTTCAGCGAGCTTCGGCAGCGTCTGCTCGTCGGCGCTCTGCGGCACGCCCGTCGCCCTGTAGAAACCGTCGAAGATCAGCGTGCGCCCCGTCGCCTTGAACGTCAGCGGCGTCTTCGGATCCGTCCCGCCAGTGATCATCGCCGAGACCGACTCCCACTCCGCCGGCACCATCTGGCACGCAACGAACCGCTCCCAGATGATCTGGTAGAGCCGGAACAGGTCGGGCTTGAGCGCCGCCTTCAGCTTCGCGTTGGGCGGGTAGGCCATGCTCGTCGGCCGGATCGCCTCGTGCGCGTCCTGCGCGTCCTTGTTCGTGCTCCCGAAAAAGTTGGGCTTCTCCGGCAGGTACTTGGGCCCGAACGCCTTTGGGATGTACTCGCGCACCATGGTCAGCGCCTCGCCGCTGATGCGCGTGCTGTCGGTACGCATGTAGGTGATCAGTGCGACCGGTCCCTCTCCGGGGATGTCCACGCCCTGGTAAAGCTGCTGCGCCGCGGTCATCGTGCGCCGGGCGCCGTACCCCAGCCGCGTGCTCGCCGCCTGCTGCAGCGTGCTGGTGATAAAGGGCGCAGACGGGCGTGTCGTCGTCCGCTTGGTCTCTATCCCCGTCACCTTGTACTTTGTAGCGGTATCGACCGTGCCGGTGATCGTGCGCACGAACCTTGCCGGGCCCTTCCCCTTGAGGTCCTCGCGCACCTCGACACGCACGCTCTTCATCCCCGCGATCTCGGCCAGCCGCTGCGCCCGTGCCGCGATCTTCCTGGCCGTCTCCTCGCTCGCGTCCCCCACGCTCCCCAGGTCGAACTTCTCACCCGCGACCTCGACAAGCTCCGCCCGCAACCCGCCGTGCTCGGCGAGCCACCTGCTCAGCTCGCGCACCGTCGGCCCCTCGCCCTTCTCGTTGGTCTTCTCATGCTCCGCGGCCCAGGCCGTCGCCAGCCCCGCCGCCTTCGCGAGGTCCGCCGTGAAGTTCGCCGTGACCTGGTAGTACTCGTCGGGGACGAACGCGCGGATCTCGCGCTCGCGCTCCACGATCAGCCGCACCGCCACGCTCTGCACCCGCCCCGCGCTCAGCCCGCGCGCCACCTTTTTCCACAGCAGCGGCGACACCTGGTAGCCCACGATCCGGTCCAGCACGCGGCGCGCCTGCTGCGCGTTCACCCGGTCCATGTCGATCGGGCGCGGGTGCTCGAACGCCTTGTGCACCTCCGCTTTGGTGATCGCGTTGAACTCCACCCGCTTGGCGAGCTGCGGCTTCACGCCCAGCTCCTCGGCCAAATGCCACGCGATCGCCTCTCCCTCGCGATCAGGGTCGGTGGCGAACCAGATGCTCCTGGCTGAGCGAGCGGTCTTCTTCAGCTCACCGATCACCTTCCCCTTCCCCTCCAGAACCTGGTACGTCGGCGCAAAGTCGTGCTCGAGGTCAACGCCCGGCACAGGGCTCTTGACCCCCTTGGGGTTCCGGCTGGGCAGGTCCCGCACGTGCCCGACCGACGCCAGAACCTTGTAGTCAGGGCCAAGGTACTTGTTGATCGTCTTTGCCTTCGCCGGTGACTCGACGATCACCAGGTGCTTCCCGCGCCCTGTGCCACCCCTTTCAGCGTCCATCCCCTCCTCGACACCCTCGGCTAAGCCGTCCTCAAACGGCGCCTCGTCGAGCTTGGCCTTTGCACTCCGATTCCGGGGCGCGGCGGTCTTTCCTTTGGCAGGCGGGGCGACTGGTGTGTTGGCAGGGGAGCGTTTAGCCATAGAAATAAGGAAGAAGGGCGGACAGAGGAAAGGCCGCCCTCACCCCCCCGTCAAGACAGAAGCGGGGTCCGGATGAAAGGCCGACGACCCTCATACGCCGTCTGAACCGCCCCCAGTTTCGGACGCTTCTCGGACCCGGGTGAAGCAATTCCGCAACCCGGTGCAGGGTCGGTACCGACTCATTGATGCGTAAGTATTGCGTTGGCAATGGTTTGCGCGATCTCGCCGGCTGTTCGACTCGAGGCATCAACCGCCAGTGACCCCTGAAGAAGGGAAAGCCGCTTTACCCAAGTCCGCTGATTTTTCCCAAACCGCCGCGTCTCGATTTTAATCCTTTCCACCGCCTCCTCTAACAGAATTCGGCTGGGTTCAGGATGTTTATTTAATAGTGTACAAAGTTGCTTGTACCCCAGCGCTTCGCCCGCCTGCGGCCCGAACCCTCCCCCCGCTTGGATGTGGCGAACCTCGTTCAACAGTCCCCGCTCCATCATCTGTTTCACCCGCAGGTTGATCCGCCGGTTGAGCATCTCAGTCGGCCATTGCAGCGATACCAGCAGCGCGTCGGGTCGACCTCCCCCTCTTCCCTCTCCTCCCTCCCCTTCCACCCGACGGTCCCACTGACCCTGATGGTCGCTGATCGCGCGCCCCGTCAGGCGGTACACCTCCAAAGCGCGCACCGTTCGACGCACGTCGTTAGCATGAATCCGCCCCGCCGCGGCCGGGTCCACCCGCTCAAGCTCGGCGCGCCGCGCCGCTGGATCCATGGCCTCTAGCTCGGCGCGCAGCGACGCGTCAGCACCCGGCCCTTCAAAGAGCCCCTCCATCAGCGCCTTGATGTACAGGTGCGTACCCCCGACCACGATCGGCAGCACGCCGCGCTCGCGCAGCTCCGTGATCTTCGCCTCCGCCGCGTTCAGCCACTGGTCGAGCGTGAACCGCTCGCTCGGTTCGACAACGTCGATCAGGTGATGCGGTACGCCCTGGCGCTCGGCGAGGGTGGGCTTGGCTGTGCCGATGTCCATCCCCCGGTAGACCTGGAAAGCGTCGGCCGTCACGATCTCTGCCCCGAAGCCGTGCGAGTCGCGCAGCAGGTGGGCCAGCGCCACGGCCGCGGCGGTCTTTCCGCCGGCGGTCGGGCCGCAGACTACCGGGAACCTTGCAGGGAGACGCACAGCCGATGGTATTGTGCGCCACCCGCGTTCGTGCGCACGCCATCCCGGCGCACCTAGCGTTCGCCATGGACCGCGTCCGCATCGGCTGCGTCAAGTACCTCAACACCCTTCCGCTGATCGAGGGGCTCGGCACTGATCGAGAGCTCGAACTGGTCTCGGCGGTCCCCGCCAAGCTCGGCGCCATGCTCGCCGGGGGTGAGGTCGATGTCGCCCTCGCCAGCGTCGTCGACTTTGCGACGTCCGTTGTTCCTCTGGCGATGCTCCCCGTCGGCGCTATCGGGTGCGACGGACCGACCCTCACCGTCCGCCTCTTCAGCCAGGTCCCGCTCGAAAAGGTGCGCACGCTCCACGCCGACACCGACAGCCACACCAGCGTGCTCCTGGCGCGGGTCCTCCTCACACGCTGTTTCAACGCCGACGCGACCGTCGTCGATTTCGACGCGCGCGAACGCGTCAGCATCGGCGGGGCCGCGCCGGACGCCGGCGAATGGCCCCAGACGCTCTTGCTCATCGGCGACAAGGTCGTCACGGACTCTCCGCCCGCCGTCCGCTACCCGCACCAGCTCGACTTGGGCGAGCAGTGGAAGGAGTGGACCGGCCTCCCCTTCCTCTACGCCGTCTGGATGTGCCGCGCAGCCGACGCCGACGCGGTGAAGGTCCGCACCATCGCCGCCCTGCTCGACCGCCAGCGCCGCCGCAATCTCCTCCGCACGCAGTGGCTCATCGACCGCGCCGTCGACGACCGCCGGTGGCCGCGCGACCTCGCGACCCGCTACGTCACAGAGTTCCTCCGCTACGAAGTGGGGGACCGCCAGCGAGAAGCCGTCGCCCGTTTCCTGATCGAGTGCTCGTCGCTGGGCCTCCTGCCTGTGGCACAGCCGCGATGGGTCGACCTCGACGCAGCGGCCGCCCGCGCCTGAGGCAGTTCACCACGTACAGGTCTCCCTATCTGATTCCCTCTCCCGTGCCCCGCCTCCTCAAACTCCGCGTCGCCGCACTCGAGCGCACCGCGCACGAGCTCCGCTTCGCCCCGGCGGCCGCCGCGCGCCGCCAGACCGCGCGCGCCGAGAAGCTGGCGGCGATGATCGACCCGGCCGCCCTCTACCCCGAGGACTTCGTGATCTACCGGATCACCGGGTTCCGCCCCGACATGCCCGAGCCGGAGCTCATCCCCGGTGACGCGCTACTGCGGGACCTCGCCGGCGTGATCGACCGGCTCTCGCGTCGGGCCGCGTTCACGCGCGACGAGCTTGCCGCGCCGCAGTGGCTCACCGTCGACGACCTGCGTAAGCGGTGGGGGGTCTCGCGCAAGACCGTCGAGCGCCTCCGCACCAAGGGGCTTATCGGCCGGCGCGTGGCGCTCGCCGGCGGGCGCGCAATGAACGTGTTCTCCGCGGCAATCGTCAAGGCGATCGAAGCACGCGATGGCCTCGCCGACCGAGCCCGCGCCAGGCCGCGGGCCCCCTCCGCCGCACCGCCAGCATCCGGTCCCGAGCGTCGGCCCGTGGTCACCGCCCGCCAGCGCCGGCTCGTCGAACGGGCCATGCGAGCTGGCATCAAGCCCAAGGCGCTGGCCGACCGGATCGGCAGGAGCAAGGCAACGGTCTTCCGTTCGCAGCAGCGCCACCTCGCCGACCGCTGCCGCGCCGTGCGAGTCGCCATCCCGGCCGGGGCGGTCGGGCTGATCGAGAGCGAAGGCCTGCGTTTCATCGCCGACCCGGCCGCGCGCTCGGGGCTTGGCGCTCCCGGCGCCGCCACCATCGCCGAGCATGTTGCCGACGCGATCCGCGCCGGGTGGCCCGACCCGCTGATCGAGCGGGCCCGCGCCTTCGCCTACTGGACCCTCGTCGCCCGGGCGCAGTCCGCCGCCCGAGGGCTGGACCGCACGCGCCCCTCGGCGCTCGCCGTCGACCGCGTGGTGACCGACCTCCGCTGGGCCGCGGCCCTCAAGGCCGAACTCGTGCGCGCCGAACAGCTTCTCTTTCTCCGCACGGTCGAGGTGCAGCTTGGTGTACCCATTCAGGACCTACCCCCCGATCGCGCCCGCGTTCTCCTGCGCCGCGGGCTCGCCGCGCTCTGCAGCGCCGTCGACCGTTTCGACCCCGCCGCCGGGCGGCTCGCCGGCGTTGCCGGAATGGAGCTCAACCGGGCTGTCGCCCGCTGGCACGCCGAGCAGGCCGCGACCCCGCCCAGAGCTCAACCTCTCACGCCGCCGCGCCTGGACGATTGGACGCGCGCCGTCAGCCCTTGGCAGTCTTGGTCCAACCCGCCCGACGGACTCGCTTCGGCCCTCGACGGTCGCCCCGCGTCCGAGCGCGCGATCCTGACGGCCCGCTACGGCTTCGACGGCTCTGCGCCGCTTGACCTGCAGGAACTCGCCGCCCTTACCGGCAAACCGGCTCGCGTCGTCACCCGGCTGCTCCACACAGCCGAGCGAGACGCGCTGAAGCCGGCGCCGGTGCCGCGCCGCCGCGGCCGCCCGCGCAAAGACGGGAGCCGCCGGTGAACGTCGTCGTCGTCCACGCGGGCGCGCTCGGCGACGGCGTGCTCATCTGGCCCCTGCTCCGGGCGCTGGGCCGGCTCGAGCACACCGTCAAGCTCGTCACGAGCGACTCCGCGGGGCGGCTCGCCGCTGTCGAGCTCAACAACCAGCTCGGTTCGCCGATCGTCTCGCACGTCCCGCTCGACAGCCCGCGCTGGACGCCCCTCTGGCAGGGCCCCCGCGGAACGCCCGACACCGCGCCCACGGTCGACCTGCTCGTCTCGTTCCTCGCCGACGACACGACCGAAGGTGGCCGCCGCTGGCTCGCCGCCGCGCGCGAGGCGTTCCCGAGCGCCGAGGTTGTGATCGCCGGCCCGCCCGCCTCGCCTTCCCGCGCCGCGGTCTGGAAGCGGTTCAGGGTCCATGAACTCGGCGGCGTTCGACCCTCAGCCGCCACGCACGGGCCGGTGGTCCTCTCCGTCGGCGCGGGCGGCCGTCACAAGCGCTGGCCGCTGGAGCGATGGTCGCGGCTCGCCGATCGGCTGCGGGCGCGCCCGCGCCCGCCGCACGTGCAGATCATCGCCGGGCCCGTCGAAGACGAGCAGTTCTCCAAAAAGGAGCGTGCCGCCTTCGACGACCTCGTGCGTAGTGGGCAGTGGAGCGGCACCCTCAGCCGTCTCGGCGATTTGGCCAACGCGCTGCGCATGGCGAGCTGTGTGGTCAGCGCCGACAGCGGTCCCGCTCATCTCGCGGCACAGCTCGGCGTCCGCACACTCGCACTCTTTGGCCCCACCGACCCCGCCGTCTGGTCCCCCGTTGGCCCGCAAGTGCGCACGCTCGCCCCGCCCGCGCACACGCCCGACATGATGTGGCTCGATGTTGAACCAGTGTTCAATCTTCTTGTGTCGCAGCAATGGGTACGGTGAGACGGTGATGCCGCGAGCGGCGTTGTTCTTCCGCGTCAATGCCGCCGCCGTTGCAACCGAATCTCATCTGACATTCTGCAGCGATTCCCTGCATCCGCGCCTTGACGAACTCGAATGCTGTGGTACTCTTCGCCCCCTCGCGTCGGGCGTCCCGGTGTGTGATTCAGAAGGAACCGTGTCATGAGCCTCAAAGTCTCCCTGACAAGCCGCTGCAGCCGAACCGCGATCTTCGCGGACGTGTCGCTGTACCCCGGCATGTCGGCCGGTGATGAACGGCTTGTCGCGCGCGGTGATAACGCCGAGCATCAAACGCCTCTGTAGTCGTCGAGCGATCTTGAAATCGTTCCGCGGCCTCGGAGGAACCACCTCCGAGGCCGCGGTTGTTTTTGTTCCCGTTTGAACCTTTGTAAGAAAGGGGCGCGATCCGTCTATACACCGTGCGGTCGGCGACCAGGCCGAGCCGCACGCGCCCAACGACCCACTTTCCTGCCGGTGTCCGGCGGCGCGCCGAGGCTGCATTGCATCGCCCCGGCGTGTCCCGCGATAACGGGCTCAAGCCCGGCGGTTTGTGAGGCACCTTTAGCTCAACGGTTAGAGCAGCGCGCTGAGAACGCGTAGGTTGCGGGTTCGATTCCCGCAAGGTACCCCAATGGCAGCCCGCAAGGGCCGGGGTTCGACTCCCCAATGGCTTGAAGAGCCATCAGCATCGTGGGTCAGAGGGCATGCAGTGTTCGGTCTCGCCGCCCCTCCCGCTCCGTCGCGCAGACGGGCGCGGAACGGGCGACCGGCGAGCGGCTCTGCGGCCGATGCGAACGGACGCACCCCGCCGCGACACGCCCCGAGAAAACGCGCCGTGCATGCACGGCGCGAAGCAACCGGGAACGGTCGCGGGCTGAATGTGCCCAACGCGCGGTCCCGCCGCGAACCGGGGCGGAGCCCGGACATGCGCGGCTCTCTGCCCGCATTCACGCCCCACGCGGCCGAACAGGCGGCGCGGGGGTTTGACGAAGGGACAAGCCGAGCGGTGCGGGCAATCGGGCCCGCAAAGCAAGCAGCAGTAGAAGGAGGTTTTTCGTATGGCAATCACCGTCCGCATCCGAACCCACGAGCGCGGCCTGCGCTTCAGGCACGGCCAGATCGTCGGCCTCCTGGGCCCCGGCACGCACCGGCTCTGGAGCCGCCTGTGGAGCAACACGCGCGACCGCATCGACGTCGTCAGCACGCTCGGGCTGCGCTTCAACGTCGCCGAACTCGAGGCGTACCTGGCGGTCCCGTCGGTCCGCGAGGCGCTGCAGGTGGTCGAACTGACCGAGACGCAGCGCGCGCTGATCTGGGTTGACGGTCGTCTCTACGGCGTCTTTGGCCCCGGCCGCTACGCGTTCTGGAGGCAGCCCGCCAAGGTCGAGGTCGAGACGTTCGACATCGACGCCGTCCGGTTCGAGCACCCGCGCCTGGAGCAGGTGATCGCCCACCCCACCGCCTCGACGTGGCTGGAGTGGGTCGATCCCGTGAACACCCAGGACGTTCTGCTCATCCGCAACGGGCGCGTGGTGGAGAAGCTCGCCCCCGGACGTCACGCCTTCTGGCGCGGCACCGGCCGGCAGGTGATCCACGCCGTCGACAGGCGCGAGCGCATCGCCGAAGTGAGCGGCCAGGAGATCATGACCAGCGACAAGCTGTCGCTGCGCGTGAACCTGCTAGTCACCTACCGCGTGACCGACGCCGAGAAGATGATCTCGGTGGTCACCGACGCGGATCAAGCGGTGTACCGCGAGGCGCAGCTGGCGCTGCGCGCCGCGGTGGGCACCCGCACGCTCGACCAGCTCCTGGCCGACAAGGAGTCGGTGGGCGGTGAGGTCCGCTCTGTCCTAGCGGGACGCGCCACGGAGTTCGGCGTGGAGGTCCGCTCCGCGGGCCTGCGCGACATCATCCTCCCCGGCGAGCTGCGCTCGATCCTGAACCAGGTCATCGAGGCGCAGAAGCGGGCCGAGGCCGAGCTCATCAAGCGGCGCGAGGAGACCGCGTCGGCACGCAGCCAGGCCAACACGGCCAAGCTGCTGGCCGAGAACCCCGTCCTGGCCCGCATGCGCGAGCTGGAGGCGCTCCAGGGCGTGCTGGCGGGCGCGAAGGCGACCTTCGTCTTCGCACCCGGCGACATCGCCGGGCAGGTCCGTTCACTCGTGGCGCGCGACGGCGTGAATAGCGCCGGCGCGGCGAGCGTTGATTCATAACTCCGCGGGCCCTCGCTACCGGCCCGCCATTCACACGGCGCGGGCCCCGCGAAAGCACCCCGCGCCGTTTCCGAGTCTGTCGGCGGCGCGTCCCGCGGTGTTCGCGGCCGCGCCGCCGCAAGCCCTGAAAGGAGGGCCGTCGCATGGCGTCGGTTTCGAGTCGGTCTGTGTCGAGTGTTCCCAGTGTGAGCGTCGCCGTCGGGTGGCTCGTCCGCCTGCGGTCGCGGTCAGGGCGGCTCAGCCGGTTGGCCCTGCGCCGGCTGGCGCGGTTGCAGGCTCCGGTCGCGAGCGCCGGATGCGAGGCCAGCGCGGACATGCCGCGCGACCTGACATTTGACCACAGCGAAAAGTACTTCGCCCAGATCTGAGACCCGCGCTCGCCGGCAGGCGGCGCGGTGTTTTTCGTCGGCGAACGCGGTTCGGGCGAGCGATGACGCAACAGCGGTGCGTTGCGATCCGTTCTCATCTGAAGATCAATATTGATTTTCTGCATCGGAACCTTGACGAAGCCGAAGAATGGTGTACGCTTGGCCCGCCGAACCCGCAGCGTGCGTTTTCGGCCTGTTTTTAAGGAGGTTCCTGATGTTCCGCGTCATGGCCGACAACCTGGAGGTTCAAAGCATCCGACGCTGAGCGGGAACTGATCAACGATCAACCACGCGGCCTCGGAGCTTCTCTCCGAGGCCGCTTTGTTTTTGTCCTTGCACGCCGCGTCGAAGCCGGCGTGCGTCCGAATGGGAGGTGCCCGATGACTGTGATCCGCTTCTAACAACGTTGCACGCACCGCAGCCGAGAAAGGCGCGAGGTGACCCCTCGCGCCGCGGCGGTCGCACGCCCGCAAGGTGAGGTCCGGCGCTGAGCAACGGCTTAGCGCCGGGCGGGTCACACGCGGCGCTGGCGGCCGGGACCGCCCGCCACAGGGCGGAACGCTGACGGAGAACGGCGAACACCCCGCCGTGCGCGGTCGCCGCGCGCTCATCGATACCGATGACGCGCACCGACCCCACGGGCTGAATGGTCGTCGCTCCGCCCGCGCTCCGCACCGAGCGGGGCCCCCTGCCG
The DNA here is from genome assembly GCA_035626935.1 of Phycisphaerales bacterium. Taxonomy (GTDB): domain Bacteria; phylum Planctomycetota; class Phycisphaerae; order Phycisphaerales; family UBA1924; genus JAJTGZ01. The sequence goes on from DASPMT010000311.1 coordinate 11,829, forward strand.
GCCGTGCCCCTTTTTTCGCCCCATTCACGCTCGGCGCAGGTGGAAACACCCGCGCCGGGTTTACGGCCTCACGCGCGGGCGTTCCGCGCGCACGGTCGAAGGAGCTTGCCATGTCAGTCGTCCAGCTCAAACGGATCAGTGTCCCTTTCCCCGTCGTCAATCCCCCGCGTCTCGTCGCCCGCCCGCTGCACCGCTTGCACGTGCGTTGGCGGTGGTTCGCCCGGAAGGTGCGTAACGCGCCGCTCCCGCCCCCTGCCGAACCAGGCGAGCGTTTCCTGGCCGCCCTCTGATCGCAAGGCGTCGCGGACCGGCGGTCGGTGTCAACGCCGCCCGTTGCTCGTGTCAGTCAGCTCGTGCCCCCGGCCGCGCGCCAGAGTGGTCGCTTGTCAAGCTGCGCTTGACGCGGGAACGGCTTGAACCCGTGGGCATCGCCGATGCGTTGAGCGGCCGCCAGTCCGGCGATCAGGTGCCACACCGAGTCGTACCGCAGTCCGCGCAGCTCGCCGCAACGTGCCACCTCGCCCGCCCCGATGGGCGGGTGGTGCACCGTCACCCGCCCCGTGCGCAGGTGGACCGCGACGCACGAATCGGCGATGTACGCCTCGCCGATCTTCAGCGCATCATGGTTTAAGGGCACCGGGCCGATGAGCGATCTGCAGACGCTCACGTACGGCGACGCATTCCCCGCCTGCACAAAGTCCACTCGGTCGTACCGCTCGAAGAACTCGGCTGCGCCGGAGGGCAGATCCGAATCCGGCGATCCCGTCGCCGGAAACGAGAGAAAGTACGGCGTCCCGCTGAGCGCCGCCTCCGCCGCGGCGCGCACCTCGTTGGGCGTCATCCGTTCCAGTTGCTGCTTTGCCTGCTCCATCTCGCCGAACATCCGGCCGTAGCGGGCTTTGAGATAAAAGTGCGAACCGACAATCAGGAACACGATCAGCACGGGCAGCAGCGCAGCTGCGCCAAGCCCGACGGCCACACGCCAGCCGACCGTGGGCCCACCGGCGGCGAATCCGATCAGGAACATCATCGCCATCGTCAGCGGCAGCTTGAGCAGCACGTTCATGCCGCCCATCTCTCGGAACATCCTGAGCGTCCCAAGGTTCACAGCACCAGTCTAACGGGAACGGCGTGTTCCGCGTCGTACGATCCCCCATGCCCCCCCCCCGAGATCACCGCGGTCAAGCTCGTCGTCGGTCTCGAGGTCCACGTCGAACTCTCCTGCGCCACCAAGGTTTTCAGCCGTGCTCCCAGCCCCGCCTGCGCGGCCTACGAGCACGCGGGTCCCAACACCTGTATCGATCCGGTCGTCCTCGGCCTTCCCGGCGCCCTCCCGGTCCTCAATCGCCGCGCCGTCGAGCTGTCGATCCAGGTCGGGCTCGCCCTCAACTGCCAGATCGCGGGGCAAACCCGCTGGGACCGCAAGAGCTACTTCTACGCCGACATGCCCAAGGGGTACCAGATCAGCCAGTACGACCGGCCACTCTGCTTCGACGGCGCGATCGACATCCCTCAGCCGCTCCCCGCCGATCAGCAGAAGGGAGGCTCGATCGCCGTCGACTACGACGGTTTGCCCCGCCGCATCGGCGTCATCCGAGCCCACCTCGAAGAAGACGCCGGCAAGCTCCTGCACGAGGCCCCGGGCGGCGGGTCGATCGACTACTCGATCGTCGACCTCAACCGCGCCGGCACCGCGCTGCTCGAGGTCGTCACCCAGCCTGATTTCGAGACCGCCGAGCAGGTGGTCGTCTTCTGCCAGACGCTGCGGGACATCTGCCGATTCCTCGGCGCGAGCGAGGGTGTGCTCCAGAAGGGGCACATGCGGTTCGAGCCCAATATCAACTGCCATCTCACGCTGAGCGACGGCCACCTGGTCAAGACACCGATCGTCGAGGTCAAGAACCTCAACAGCTTCAAAGCGGTCCGTGCCGCCGTCGAGTTTGAGCGCCGCGAGCAGCCGCAGCGATGGCTGAATGACGGGCGCGTGATGGGCCCCGGCGCCAAGCAGACGCGCGGCTGGGACGATCACAAGGGTGCGACATACGTCATGCGCGAGAAGGAAGACGCCCACGACTACCGCTACTTCCCTGATCCCGACCTCCTCCCCGTCGCCATCGACGAGCAGACCGTCGCTCGGCTGCGCGACGCGATGCCTCAGCTCCCCATGGCTCGGCTGAGGGCATACGTCCGCCTCTACGCCCTCCCGGTCAAGGACGCAGCGGCGCTCTCGGCCGAGCGTTCCGTCAGCGATCTTTACGAATCCGCGGTCGCGCACGCGGTCGACAAGGGCGTGAGCGACACGCGCGCCGGCAAGGCCGTCGCAAACCTGCTCCTGCAGAGCGGCGCAAAGCGGGCCAACGAACGTTCGGTCGCGGAAGCCGCCTTTGACGCCGGCGAGCCGGTGTTTATCTCCTCGCTGGGCATCACCGCCCGGGCGGTCGGCGCTCTGGCCGCGCTCCGCGAGTCCGGCGCCGTTTCCGCCGCGGGGGCCGATGAGCTCTTCGGCGTGCTCTGCGAGCCCGGGCACAGGGCGGCCGACCCCGCCGCCCTCGCCGCCGAGCGCGGCCTGCTGGTGGTCAAGGATGACGCCGCCATCGACTCGTGGGTCCAGCAGGCCATCGACGCCAACCCCCAGGCCGCCGCCGACGTCCGCGCCGGCAAGGAGGCCGCCGTTGGGCGCATCGTCGGCGCCGCCGCCAAGATCAGCGCAGGAAAGGCCGACGCCGCCGACCTCCGCAAGCGCATCATGGTCAGACTCGGGCGCGGCTGACCCGCCCGCCGATAGACCGCCTATGACCGTAAAGCGAGCGTCTGTCGGGTTGGTGGCGCTGCTGCTCGCCACCGCGCTGGTCGCTGTGACAGTACCGTCGGCCCGCGCGCGCGCGCGGGGTTTCTACACGCGCCTGCGAGGTCGCCAGACCACCGAGAGCGTTCTCGCTTCAATCGGCCCCGCCGCACGCGTCCGTCTACCCGGCCTGAAGGTCGGCGACACGGTGATGCTCGTTGCGTTCAAGCAAGAGAAGCGGCTCGATGTCTTCGCTGGCGCCGATGCCGGCAAGCCCCGCCTGCTCAAGACCTACCCCATCCTCGCCGCCAGCGGCGGCCCGGGGCCCAAGACCCGTAAGGGCGACAAACAGGTGCCCGAAGGCGTCTACCGCGTCGTCTCGCTCAACCCCAACAGCGCCTTTCACCTCGCGATGAGGCTCGACTACCCGAACGGAGACGACGTCGCCGCCGCCAGGACCGAAGGCCGCGATCCCGCGGGGCTCGGAGGCGACATCATGATCCACGGCAAGTCGGCGTCGATCGGCTGCCTGGCGATGGGCGACGAAGCGATCGAGGAGCTCTTCGTGCTCGCCGCGGACGCCGGGCTCGATCGGATCAGCGTGCTCATCCTGCCCCACGATCCGCGCTCCGGGCCTTTATCAGATCAGCGCCCGTGGGTCGCGGCCCGCTACAAGCAGCTGATGAGCCTGCTACCGGAGCAATAGAGTCGCCCAGGCGGCGTAAGCCGGCACCGTCTTCGCCCGACGCACGCACGCATCCGTGCATCCCCGCGCGACGCCGGCGGTAGTACCCCCATGCCGCTTACGCGCGCGATCGGCCTTGCCGCTCTCCTGCTCGCCTGCCTGTTCCTGCAGGCCTGCATGCGCACCGGTGTCACCATCGCCACCGAGCACTCGACGCTCAGAGCCGATGACGGCTACACGCTCAAACGTTACCGTCTCATGGACTGGGACGGTGACCGCCCGCGCTACGCGACGCCCAGCGGCGTGCTCTACTACGTCCAAGGCTCCGATGACGCCACCGTCCTCCACGCCACCGAGCGCCTCGCCGCGGCCGCCGCGATGGGGCTCGACGTCCTCATGGTCGAACGCCGCGGCGTGACGGAGCGGGGTCTGGTTTCTCCAGACGATGCAGCGCGATTCGCCACCAAGCAGACGCGCGTCGCGGACACGCTGGCGCTCATCCGCGACGATCTTTCGCGCCGTGCAAAGGCCGGATCGGTCATCCTTTGCGGGGCCAGTGAGGGCGGCGACGTCGCCGCGGCCGTCGCTGCGCGCGAGCCGCGCCTCACCCACCTGGTGCTTCTCGGCAGCGGCGGCGGCATGACCCAGGCCGATGAGCTGCTCTCCACGTGGCAGCACCTCCCGCCGCAGCTCGGCATCCGCTCACGATCCGACCTGGAGGCTGTCCTCGCCGACATACGCGCCAACGCCCAGGCAGATAAACGCTGGTACGGCCATCCTTACCGCCGCTGGGCCACCTACGCCTTCGACCGGCCGCTCGACGACCTGTTGAAAGTGAACGCCCCGATCCTGCTCATCCACGGCGACGCCGACACCAGCGTACCTGTCGCCAGTGCGCGATCGGTCCGTGACGCGTTCGCGGCAGCGGGCAAAGCGAACCTCACGTACCGCGAGTACGCCGGCGCCGACCACCGCTTCGAACGTGCCGGCGGCGCATCGGTCTTCCCGCGCGTCGAGGTCGATCTCGTTGAGTGGCTCCGCGACACGGGCGGCATGCCGAAGGCCGAGGCTGACTACTTCATCGCCCGCGTCAGGCGAGCCCACCCCGAGGCCTTCGGCGGCTGAGGCTCACCCCGCCGCCCGGCTCCGCAGGTTGTCCAGCACGTTCATGAAGTTGATGTACGCGTCGTACGGGCTCTCGTAAGGGCTGAAGTACTTGTGCACGTCGCCGTCGGCCCAGTACTTGGTGCACATGTAGTAGTAGTGGTCGCTGGTGGTCAGCTTCCGCCAGTCCTCGAGCACGTATTCCGCCTGACGCAGGGCGGTCTCGTCGCCCGCGGCGGCCGCGCGCTCGATCTTCTGCCGCACCATCTTCTCGAGCCGGTACGCCTCGTTGAGGGCGTTGCTCTGCATCGCGTTGCCGAGCCAGGCGCTCAGGTCGCGCTCGGTGTCGGCCCAGGAGATCATGTGCGGCACGTCGTACTCGCCGACAGCGTCGTACTTCTGGAACGCCTGCGTCGGCGTGAGGAACTCGTTCTGACCGGGGTTGACGTCGAAGACCTTCTCCGGCAGCACGTCCATGAACTTGAAGATCCCCGTGTCGGCCCACTGGTGCTCGCCGAAGGTCTCGTAGTCCATGAACAGGTTGCACAGGTGGCCGTCGCCGTTGATCTGGTTCACCCACCCCGCGAACTTCTCCGCGCTCAGCGGCCACTCCGCCCACCCGCGGTTGCTAAACCGGAACGCGATGTCGTCGCTCAGCCGGTAGTTCTTCAGAAGCAGCCCGAACGGTTTGCCGCCTCGCCCCACGCCGGTGCCCGGCGGCCGGTAGAGGTAGTTGGGCGAGCGGTAGCCAAGGAGCGGGTCGGTCCCCTCGCAGATCTGCCCGTAGAACCGGGGCTTGCCGTCGGGGCCGGTCATCTGTGAGACGTACCGCGCGATGTCGTTGCTGTAGATCAGCTCGGTGTTGCGGAACACCGTCGGCGTCTGGCCGAACAGGTCCTGGATCTTCTTCGTGTGCGCGTCCACCTGCGCCTTGAACTCCTCGCGAGAGTAGAGGAACGCCAGCGAGTGGTGGTACGTCTCGCCGACGAACTCGCAGCAGCCGGTGTCGGCAAGGCGCTTGAAGATGTCGATCACGTCCGGCGTGTACTCGGCGAACTGGTCCAGCGCCACGCCGGTGATGGCGTACGACACGCGGAAGCGTCCCTCGTGGCGCTTCACCAAGTCGAGCACCAGGTTTGTCATCGGCCGGTAGCACTTGTCGGCCACCTTCCGCGCGATCTCGCCGTTCTTCTGGCTGTCGAAGTAGAACGGGTCGGAGTCGAACACCGAGTACCTGCGGAGGCGGTACGGCTGGTGCACCTGAAAGTAAAACACGACCGACGCCATGGCGGGGGCATCATACCCAAACGGGTTCGCGGAAGAGTTTCAGCACGGAAGGAGAAAGAAGACAGAGGCGTTTTTTTACAACGAAGGCACCGAAGGTATCGAAGGGGAGACGATAAGCGACGCTCTGTACCTGTTCTGCTCCTTCGCTTCCTTCGGCACCTTCGTTGTTAAAACTGTCTTTGCCCGCGTCTTGGAGGACGGTGGTCAGGTGCGTACGGAGGTCCCCTGCGCGATCGCGATCGGCAGCATCGCCAGCACCGGCACAAACGCCGCGACCGCGGGCGGGAGCAGGTCGCTGGGGATCGGCGCCGCCGCCCCCAGCACCACGCCCATCAGCGTTCCCACCGCCACCGGCGCCGCCTTAAGCGTTTGAACCACCATGTTCTTCGGCTCGCGCGTCAGGAAGTAGGGCAGGCAGATCACCATGCTCAGCACCGTGCCCACGAGCGTCGACGCCCGGCCCCACGCGATGCGCGAGAGGTCGTCCCGCATGCTCCTGGGGAGGTTCGGCAGCCTGATCCCTTCGAACAGCTGCCGCCACGAGAGGGTCTGTGAGTAGAAGCGGTACTCGTTGGCGAGCAGCACGGTGGGGTCCACGCTCGTCTGGACCGACGCCACCGCTTCGCCGCCGCGTGCGCGCGGGTCGGTGGGCGAGAGGTCCGCCAGCATCATCGAGCGTCCCACCCCGCCGGTGAGCCGCCACACGCCCGCCGACTGGTCCCACACCGCCTTCTCGGCGGTGATCCGCCGCACCGCCCTGCCCGCCGCGTCCCGCTCCAGCACGTACAGCCCGTCGAGGGCCCCGGTGTTGGGGTCAAACTGCCTGGCGGTCAGCACCCGGCCCTGCTTGTCGGAGACCAGCGGCACCTGGTAACGGTCGAACTCGCGCTTGCCCGCGTCCTTGATGCTCCTGCTCAGCAGCGGTGCCAGGCGCGGAAGCACCAGCTCCTGGTTGGCGACCTGCACTCCGAGCAGCAGCACGGCGACGACCATCACGGGGCGTGCCACCCGGTAGAGCGACACGCCCCCCGCCATCGTCGCCACAAGCTCCCGGTGCCGGACGAGCTGGGCGAACGTGAACCCCATGGCTCCTACCAGGATGAGCCCGCTGGTGAAGTTCAGCAGCTGCAGCAGACGCGGCCACCACAGGTCCCACACCAGGAAGATCGTCACCAGCAGGCGGCGCAACCCCGACGCGCCGCCGGAGGTCTGGTCCGCCCTGCGCAGGTACTCGTCGGCGTTCAGCGACACGTCCACCATCACGATGAACGCGCCGAGCATCACCGCCAGCAGGCCGACGTTCACCAGGAACTGGCGCGCGATGTAGCGGTCGAGCGTCGTCACGTCAATGCCTCGTCAGCAGGCGGTAGTTCACAAGCGTCAGCGCCGCGACCGCCGCGACGCCGCCGTACAGCAGACCCAGTCCCAGTCCCCCCATCTTGGCGGCGACGGTCTGCCCCCCAGCGATCGCGACCTCCCCGGCCAAGGCCGGCAGGAACGACCACAGGTACACCGTCAGCGGCGGCGCCGTTCCGAGCCGCATCCCCATCACCGCGCCGAGCATCACCATGACCGCGCACGACAGACTCACCGCGACGCGCTCGTGCTGCTTGGCCCGCACCTCGCGCCGCGTCTCGTCGACCTCGCGCTGCAGGTGCGCCACCTGGCGAGCCAGCGGCGCATCGGGCTTGGCCTCTGTCACCCGGAACGACGCCTGCGTGCGCAGGCTCTCGGGTGTTGCGCGGAGCAGGTCCGGCAGCGGGTCGCTCGAGGGACGCAGGCCCTGCAGCGACAGCGCCGAGAGCACGCCCGGCGTATCTCCCTCGTTCCCGGTTCCGGTCG
>DASPMT010000312.1:0-2759 GCA_035626935.1 Phycisphaerales bacterium
ATCCCGACGGTGATCATCTTCTGGCAGATCGTCAGCCGCGCGTTCCCCCCATACACGTCGCTCAATTCACCACCGCTGCTGGCCTACGGGATCATGATCGGTCTGACCACCCTGCGGCTGCGCCCCTGGCTCTGCATCCTGGCCGGAACCGTGTGCGCGGCCGGCTACGCCGGGCTGTTTGTCTACGTCCGCTATGGACTCGAAGTGGCCCGTCCGCCCGAGGGGCTCCCATACGCCGCATACGTCAACGGCCCGTTGATGGTGTTGCTGAGCGGTTTCGCGGCCGCGTGGGTAGCGCACGAGATCCGTCGCCACCTGGAAGCGGCGCTGGGCGAGGCCGAGGCCCGCCACCAGGTGGCGAGGCTGCAGCACGACCTCAACGCCGCCCGCACGATCCAGCAGGCGCTGCTCCCGCGAACATCACCCGCCATCCCTGGATTCGAAGTCGCGGGATGGAACAGATCGGCGGATCAGACGGGCGGCGACTACTACGACTGGCAGGCGCTGCCGGATGGCAGTTGGCTCCTCACACTCGCCGATGTCAGCGGACACGGGATCGGGCCCGCCATGGTCACGGCCGCCTGCCGGGCGTACATGAGGGCGGGAAGCTACTACCACCCGGACCTCGGTTCGCTCACGGCCCGGGTGAACCAGCTCCTGGCCGACGACCTGCCCGAGGGCCGTTTCGTCACGCTCGCGGGTGTGCACATCGGACCCGGAGGCGGGCCGCTGCACCTTCTGTCGGCCGGACACGGGCCGATCGTCCTCTACATCAGCGCAACCGGTCAGCTCCACGACGTCATGCCGCAAGACATACCGCTGGCGATCGCCCCGGACGCGACCTTCGGGCCCGCCCAACTGATCGACCTTTCGGCGGGTGACATGCTCGTGCTGGTCACCGACGGGTTCGTTGAGTGGTCGCGCCCTGCGGAGGGTGAGAAACGGGACGACTTCGGGATCGAACGTCTGCGGGCTTCACTCAAACACCACGCCCACCTCCCGGTGCCGGACATCATCCATGCCGTGGCGGCTGACGTCTCCGCGTTTGCGCACGGTGAGCCTCAGCAGGATGACCTGACCATGGTCGTCATCCGCCGCACCGCCTCACCGTCTTGACCTGCGCAAGGCTCCCGCGAGGCCGAGTCCGAGGACCGCTGCGCCGGCGGGCGCGGGCGTGAGCACAAAGTCAAACTGGTACTGTGTTGAGCCGCTCAACTGCTGGAACAGGAACGTGTATGTGCCGGGTCCCAGCGGCGTCGTGAAGCCGGTTGAGCCGGGTGCGACCGCGGGATTGGCCATCAGCGCAAGCATGTCGCTCCCAACCGTGTTCGTCGCAGGGAAGGCCCCGTTGACGGCCGCAAAGCCGAAGTGGGCGAAACCCATGTACGAGCCTGCGGCGAACGGATTACCGACAAAGCTCGATCCTGCCTGGACGCCCATGAACCCCTGCGGGTCGGCCGACGCGTAGACCGCGTGCACGAGGGAGGCGATCTGGAACCCCTGCGGCACCGTGACGGTTACCCAGTCCTGTGTGTCGCCCGTGCCTGCCGTGCCGATGACCGAGCTCGTTCCGAACCCGAGCACGATCGGCGTCGGCGTTGCAGGAGCGCTCGATAAGTCGCCGTTCAGTGCTTCGTTCCAGACAACGTCACCCTGAACTGTCGCGATTGAAACAACCAACGGTGAAAGAGCGAGCGCAGCGGCAGCGCCCCGTGAGCGGTTCATCGTTCAGCCTCCGGTGTGGATTGCTCTCCGGCGGCGCGGCACGAAGCTGCGCACACCGCACGCTTATGTCCGTCGCCGGTTGCGCGATTGCATAACCCCGAGATTCCTTGCGAGCGCGGCCTGTCACCGGCGCGTCACGCGCCAGACGGTGCCGCTGCCGTCTTCGGTGACGTAGAGCGATCCATCCTTCCCGACCGCGACGCCCACGGGCCGGCCCCATACCTGCTTGTCGGAGACGACGAACCCCGTCATGAAGTCTTCGACCTCGCCCGTCGGCATGCCGCTGTCGTCAAAGTGGAGCCGAACAACCTTGTACCCGACGCGCTGCTCGCGGTCCCACGAACCGTGATAGGTGACAAACGCGTCGCCCCTGTACTCGGCGGGGAATGCGTCGCCCTCGTAGAACACGATCTGCAGTGGCGCGGTGTGGGCTTGGAGGAGCACGTCGGGCTCGGTCAGCTTGCCTTTCAGATCGGGGCGTTTCCCCTTCTGGCGCGGGTCTTCGTGGCCGCCCATGTAGTACCACGGCCAGCCGTAGAACGCTCCCTCCCGCACCGAGGTCGCATACTCAAAGGGGGTGTCTCCACCCAGCCCGTCGCGCTCGTTGATCACCGCCCACAGCCGGCCCGTCGCCGGCTGCAGCGCGATGCCGGAGGGGTTACGAAGCCCCGTCGCCATGATCGCCTCGTTCTTGCCGTCCGGCGTGTAGGTCAGGATGTTCGCTCGGCGCTCCTCGGTGTCCCAGGCGGCACCCAGCGGCTTGTTCTTCTTCCACGCCTCGAGCTTGCCGTCCTCACGCGGCTCGGGGAACATATCGAGAGCGACATTGGAGCCCGAGCCGACGGCCAAGTACATCTTCGCTCCATCCGGCGAGAAGCAGATGTCCTTGGTCCAGTGGTGCTGCCAGGGAAGCCCGCTGACGACCGTCTCGGGGGCGCTCGCCGCTTTCAAATCTCCCGGGCTGTAATGGAAACGCACTACGCTGTCGGTCTGGGCGACGTAGACCCACTCGGGGTTGGAACCCGGCGGGTAGA
>DASPMT010000313.1:0-3407 GCA_035626935.1 Phycisphaerales bacterium
CCGGCGACGACATCCGCCACATCGACTGGAACATCTACGCACGCCTCGACCACATCTTCCTCAAGCTCTTCCTCGAGGAAGAAGACCTTTCCCTCCACATCGTCATCGACGCCTCAGGCAGCGGGGACGCGGGCACACCCAGCAAGTTTCTGCTCATGCAGAAGGCGGCGGCCGCCCTCGGCTACGTCGGGCTCGCCAACCTTCACCGCGTCCAGGTCACCGCCATGGGCGGGCTCAACGACCAGGCCGAGCCGCAGCTGATGAGTGTCATCCGCGACCTGCGCGGGCGGCGCCGCCTGGTGGACCTGGTCCGCTACCTCTGCCAGGTGGAGCCCGGGGGGCCGTGCAACTTCACCGAGGTCTGCCGGCGCATCAACCTCACCCGCCGCGGCAAGGGCGTGATGGTCATCATGTCCGACTTCTTCCACAAGGCGGGCTACGACGACGGCCTGCGCCTGCTGGTCGGCACCGGCTACGAGGTCTTCCTGCTGCAGGTCCTCTCGCCGCAGGAACTGCAGCCGGATGTCGGGGGCGACCTGCGCCTGAAGGACTGCGAGGACGGCGACACCGCCGAGGTGACGATCTCGTCGGGTCTGCTGAAGAAGTACCAGGCCAACCTCACCGCCTATTGCTCGCGCCTGCGCGAGTTCGCCGGGCAGCGCGGCATGGGGTACCAATTGGTGCCGTCGAGCACGCCCGTGGATGCTCTGCTGATGGACTACCTGCGCAGAAGGGGGCTAGTGACGTGAGCCTGCTGACACCGCTCATCGCCGCCGTCGCCGCCGCCATCGCCATCCCGGCGCTGGTCATCCTCTACTTCCTCAAGCTCAAGCGCCGGGACGTGGAGGTCTCCACCACGCTTCTGTGGAAGAAAGCGATCGAGGATCTGCAGGCCAACGCGCCGTTCCAGAAGCTGCGCAACAACATCCTGCTCATCCTCCAGCTCATCGCCCTGTGCGCCGCGATCTTCGCCCTCGCCCAACCGCAGAGCAAGAGCAGCGCCTTGGGCGGCGGCCGGCACGTCATCGTCATCGACCGCTCCGGCTCCATGAGCGCAACCGACGGCGGCGAGGACGGCAAGCCCGGCGGCATCACCCGGCTCGAGGCCGCCAAAAAGCGGGCTCGCGAGTTCGTCGACACGATGCGCGAGCCCGGGTTGCTCGACGAGCGCGGCGACGAGGCCATGGTCGTCGCCTTCGACGCCATCGCCGACCGCCTCGCCAACTTCACCAGCAACAAGGCCGAGCTCCGGCGCGCGATCGACGCTATCGAGCCCACCGACGCCCCCACGAGCTTCATCGCCGCGTTCCAGACCGCCCGCGCGTTCGCCAAGACCACGCTCGCGGAGGACAAAGGGCTGATCACCAGCGGTGGCGCCACCATCCACCTCTTCTCCGACGGCCGCCTCCCCGATCTTGAGCAGCTCGGCCAGACCAAAGAGCTCGCCATCACGGCCGACGACAAGATCGTCTTCTACCCCGTCGGTTCACCGGAGACCTGGAACGTCGGCATCACGGGCATGCGCGCCGAGCGCGCCTTCGAGGAGCCGGGCAAGCTTTCCATCTTCGTGGGCGTCACCAACTCCGCCCGCGAGCCCCGCACCGTCGACGTCGAGCTCCGGATCGACAGCCGCATGGAGGCGATCAAGCAGGTCACCATCCCCGCCGCACGCCTCACCGAGAGCACCACCGGCGACGTGGCGGGCGGCATCCGGGCGTCAAACAAGCTTGTCACTTCTTCGTCCGGCGTCGTGTTCGACATGACGCGCCCCCAAGGGGGCGTGTTCACGGTCGTCGTCCGCCCGCCGGAGGGCGACGCCCTTGCCGCCGACAACAACGGCTACCTGGTTGTCCCGCCTGCGAAGCGGCTTGCCGTCGCCCTCGTCACAGGGGGGAACCTCTTTCTTCGCGAGGTGCTCGAGGGCCTGCCGCTGCAGAAGCTCGACGTCTGGACGCCCGCCGAGGCGACAGAGAAGTTCAAGGACGGTGCCACGCCGGCCGGCTACGACGTTTTCGTTCTCGACGGCTGGCTTCCTGAGGTGAAAGGACCCGACGGTAGGAACGCCCCCGGCCTTCCCACCGGGCGATTCCTGGTCTTCAACGCCGTGCCGGCGCCGCCGCTGGGCCTCGTTGACGAGGGGCCGGGTGAGGCAACGACCGTCATCAACCACGACCGTGGGCATCCTGCGCTCCGCAACATCTCCTTCGACGGGCTCACTGTCAGCCCGTCGCGCAAGTGCAGCATCCCGTCGCGCGCCGGCGTCCGCTCCCTGGCGGAGGGGATCAGCGGTCCGCTGATCGTCGAGGCGACCGATGTCGGCACCCGGGCGCTGATCGTCACGTTCGACACGCTGCAGAGCAACTGGCCCTTCGACGCGGGCTTCGTCCTCTACACCGCCCAGGGACTCACCTACCTCGGCAGCAGCAGCGGCGACACCGGCGCCGTCGTTCTCCAGCCGGGCCAGACGCTCGAGCAGACGCTCCCGCCGGGGGCCAGCAACGCCCGCGTCGGCCTTCCCGACTCGACGCGCAAGGACCTGCTTATCAGCGCGGAAGGGCGCGTCGTCTACGGGCCGCTTACGAAGGTGGGCGTCTACACCGTGAGCTGGGAGGGTCCCGCGGGCGGCACTGACGTGCTCGTCGACGGCCGGGCGCGGCGCACCGTCACCGCCAACATGCTCGACCCTTATGAGTCGGACATCGCGGCCGTCAAGGCCGAGGACCTGAAGGAGCTGATGCCCGCGAATATCTCCACCGGCCAGCTCCAGGCGGGCATGCGCCGGCTTTGGCCGTGGTTCCTGCTGCTTGCGCTGGCGTTCGTCCTGGTCGAGTGGTACGTCTACAACCGCAAGGTGGTGGTGTAACGTGACGACAACCGCCGCGCGGCGTGATCGGTGCCCGGCGCCGAACCCGTGGCGGATGCTCCTGGGGTGCGCCGCAGTCGTGCTGCTGGTGATCGCGTCCGCTGCACGCGCCCAGGGGCCTGAGGAACCAACGGTCGCCGGGGACGCCCGCATCATCGGCGTGCGCGCCGGCTACGGCGGCCTGCTCCCCCCGGAGCGCTGGTCACCGCTGTGGGTCACGATCCAGGCGGGCGAGCAGCCGCAGGCGCTGCAGCTTTCTGCGACGTACCAGCAGGACGCGACGCAGCAGGCGGTGATGATCACGCCCGTCACCACGACGCCGGGGCGCACCATCACCGTGCCGCTGCTCATCTGCCCGATGCAGGGGCTTGATCGCATCACCGTGGAGCTTACCGGCGGGCGCCCGAGCAAGGCCGTTCTGGCGCGGTCGCCCCGCAAGGGGGAGTTGCCGCTCGATCAGCCTGTCAACCCCGGCGCGCTGGTCGTGGGGACGATGGGGCTCCGACTTCCCCCCACCGTTATCCACCGGTGGAATCCCAAGCCG
>DASPMT010000314.1:0-4947 GCA_035626935.1 Phycisphaerales bacterium
GCGAGCCCGCTCTCGATCAGCGTGCTGGTCAGGTCGCTCGGGCCGGCCTTTACGGGCGTGATCTTCGTCTTGCCGTCCTCGACGACGAAGACGATCCGGGCGACGGTCTTGCCCGGCTCGACCAGCGACTTCTCACGGACCTCCTTGGGCAGGTCGTCCAGCTTGCGGTCCTGCACGGCCTGGCTGGGGACCTTGATCACCTGCGCGAACGTCTCGACCTCGATGTCGGTGCTGGCCGTCAGGCCGCTGCCGAGCGTCAGGTTCTCCGGCTTGGCCAGCGCGATCTCGACCTCGAAGTACATCGTCATGTCGGAGCCGGTGAGCTTCTTGAGCCCCACCCGCTCCACGGTCCCGAGAAACTTCTGCGTGCGGTAGGCGGTGGTCGTCACCACCGCGCGCTGGCCGGCCTTGATCGGCGCGATGTTCACCTCGTCGACCCGCGCCTTGACGATCATGTCCGAGAGGTCGGCGATCTCCATGATCACGCTCGACGCGTTGTTGAGCGTGCCCACCACCACCGTCTCCCCGACCTCCGCGTTGAGCTTGATCACCAGCCCGTCGATCGGGCTGGTGATCGTGGTGTTCTCAAGGTCCTTCTGCGCGCGGGTGATCGTCGCCTTCGCCTGCTCGATCGCGAACCTGATCATCGCCACCCGCGACTCGGCCATCGCGAACGACGACTCGGCACGCTCGACCTCGGCGCGCGTGTAGTCCTGCGGCAGGCTCCTGATGCGGTCGAGGCTCTGGCGGACCTGCACCGCGTCGGCCTCCGCCCCTTTCAGGCTCGCCTCCTGCTGGCTCAGACCCGCCTGCGCCGACTCCAGCGCCGCCGCCAGGTCCCGCCCGTCAAGCCGCACGATCACGTCCCCCTTCCGGACCGGCTGCCCCTCGCGGATCGGCAACGCCAGGATCTTCGCCAGCACCTGCGCCGAGACCTGCACCTTTGTCCGCGGCTCGATCACCCCCGGGCTGCTCACCGTGCGCACAAGGTTCCCCTTGGCGACGGCCTCCATCCGCACCTCCAGCGGGCGCACCCGCGGCTGCATGTTGTTGAGCCACTCGCGTCCCGGCCCGCTCAGCAGCGCCACCCCCGCTACCGCCGCGCCCCCGACGACCACCACCGCCCCCAGCACAATCCAGACTGTCTTGCCCACGCCGACCTCCAGATCACACCCACCATCACCGCCGGGCACAATAGGGTCTGGTGCACCTGCCTTCACCCGCGGCGCTCCGATCGCGCCCGAGCGCCTACCTCGCTCAGCACACCTGTACCGGCACGGCCGGAACCGGTCGCGAAACCTGGATCGCTTTGGCCACCTGGGCGTAGAGCCAGCCGCTCCCCTTGGCGAGCCAGAGCGTGCCCGTCGCCAGCACCAGCCCGAGCAGGAAGCTCAGCACACCCAGCGCCGCGGGCATGCGCCCGCCCTGCCAGCCCAGGAAGTGGAAGCCGTTGCCGTTCTCGAACCACTCGTCTGGCATGAAGAGCTCGGCGATCGGCGCGAACATCAGTGCCGCGGACGTGCTGACCAAGCTCACGAAGACCGCGAACAGCGCCACCGCCACGGGGAAATTCCCGAGCAAGTATGCAACGCTCAGCCAGCTCCGCGCGTCCTTCAGCCACAGCACGATCCGCCCCCAGAACGACGCCATCCCCGTTCCGGCGACCGGCGCCGTGCGCCGCGGCATGCGCACCCCCGTCAGAATCTCGATCACGCGGCCGTGCCCCAGCGTGAGCACCCGGCAGAAGCCCAGCAGCGCCACCAGCATCGGCAGCCCGATGATCATGGCGATGAGCCCCAGCGACAGGCTCGCCCAGCTCACAACGACGGCGAAATACGCCGTCGCCAGCCCAAACCCAACGATGAACAGGACCAACGATCCCCAGGCGTGCCGGTCCCCCCATACGCCGATCACCGGCATCGCTTCGAGCCCGCGTTTCTGCGAAGGACGAGCCGCGGCCACTACCTGCCCGCCAGCAATCGTCGCCAGAGGTACCGCTGCCTTGCGTCCCCGCCCGCGGAGCGCCTCCGCTTCCACGTAGCCCGTTACAACGTCACGGGGCTCCCCAAAGTCAGCGATCGCCCTGTCGACTGGCACACCTTCTCCCACCGCGTTCCACAGGTGCTGCTCAGCGTCTGCAAGGATGTCGTTGACCATCGCCGCGTCGAGCCCCACGGCAGCGACCGCAAGCTGGGAGAGGTAACGGCTGATCGCCTGTGTCGGCGTCCCGCCGTCGGGGCGAGGCAGAGGGTCGGAAGCGGCGGCGTTCATGGCAGGCCTCCCAGAAGCTCGTCAACGTGCGCGCGGATCGCCCGCCAACTGGCGGTCCAGGCTTCGAGCGTGACCCGACCCGCCGGTGTGATGGTGAAGCACCGGCGGGCCGGTCCCTGGGTCGAAGGCACTAGCGTGCTGGTCACCAGCCCCTCGGCCTCCATGGTGCGGAGGATGGGGTACAGGGTGCCGTGCTTGACACCAAGGCTCCCGGTTCCGCCGTGTGGGGTGGCGGACGAGAGAGACCGCGCGATCTCGTACCCGTGGACGGGGCTCGAGGCCTTCGCGATGGTGGCAAGCACAACCAGCCACGCCGTGCCGACGCCAAGGTCACGCTGGGCCTTGTCGGCGATCGGTTCGGCCGATTGGCCGTTCACAATCGTTGGATTCGGGGCGGACTCGTTCACGACACAAAACTACGTCACGCACACTACTGTGTCAAGTAGAATAGCGAAATTGCCGCCTTGCGGCTTGTCTCCGCTCGGTGCGACCGCCGTGGCCCCCCACTGGATACGAAGATCGGGTTTGCCGGGGTAAGGCTGCTCCAGAGTCCCTCAGCACGCCGCGTCTCAACGGTCCGCTCGCGAGTCTTCAGCATGGGCTCCTCCGCGCGCGGCCGAGGAAGCCGGCGAGTACGCTCTGCGTGTGAATCACTACCACATGTGGTGCAACCTGCGGGACGGCCGGCGCGACGTGGAGTTTGCCGGGCACGTGAAGGCCTACCTCGACTTTCTCAAGGGGCAAGGCAAGATCGAGCGCTGGTCTCTGGAGCGGCGCAAGTTCGGCTTCGGCCCGCGCGACCTGGGCGAGTTCCACATCATCGTCAGCACCAACGACCTGGCGCAGCTCGACGCCGCCTTCAGCACCGTCGCCACGCGGAGCGGCGAGGTTGAGCGGCTGCACGCTCCGGTCTATTCGATGGTGACCGACTTTGTCGCGGCCCTTTACCGAGACTTTCCTGATCCCGAGCGCGCGTCGACCGCTCCGTAAGCGGTCGCGTTGTTGCAGCGCGTGCTTACGTTCCGAGTTTTTCGGCCAGGAAAGATTCGACCTTGTCGAGGTTTATCCGCTGCTGCTGGCCGGTGTCGCGGTCGCGCAGCGTGACGGTCTGGTCCTCGCGCGTCTGCCCGTCGACGGTGAAGCAGAACGGGCACCCCGCCTCGTCCATGCGGGCGTAACGCTTGCCGATGCTCTGCTTGGCGTCAGTCTCGATGAACCCGCCGCGCCCGAAGCGGGCGAACAGGTCGTCGGCCAGCTTCTCGGCGATCTCCGGCATGCCGTCCTTGTCCACCAGCGGGAAGACCGCGGCCTTGATCGGGGCTACGCGCGGGTGGAGCTTGAGGAACTCGGGGCTCGGGCGGCTCTCGTCCTTGGTGTACGCCTCGCAGATCAGCGCCAGCGCGCCGCGGTCGAGGCCGGCGGCTGGTTCGATGCAATGGGGCATGTACCGCTCGCCCTTCTTGCCGCCGTTGGGGAGCGTCTCGCCGCGGGTGGTGTCGAAATAATCGAGCTTGACCCTGCTGTGGGTCTGGTGCTGCGTGAGATCGTAATCGCCGCGGTGGGCGATGCCCTCGAGCTCGCCGTACCCCGGCGCGGTGAAGGGGAACTTGTACTCCACGTCGCTGGTGCCTCGCGAGTAGTGGCTCAGCTCGTCCTTGTCGTGCTCGCGCAGGATGAGGTTCTCGCCGGCGAGGCCGATCGCCTGCCACCACTCCATGCGGAAGTCGCGCCAGAACTTGTACCACTCCACCGACTCGTCGGGGTGGCAGAAGAACTCAAGCTCCGCCTGCTCGAACTCGCGCGAACGGAAGGTGAAGTTGCGCGGCGTCACCTCGTTGCGGAAGCTGCGCCCGGTGTTGCCGATACCGAAGGGGATCTTTACGCGGGTGGTGTCGACCACGTTCTTGAACTGCACGAAGACGCCCTGAGCGGTCTCGGGGCGCAAGTACGCCTTGTTCGCCTCGTCGCGGATCGCGCCGGGGATTGTGTCGAACATCAGGTTGAACATCCGCGGCTCGGTGAGCGTGCCGGGCTTCTCCGCGTCGGGCCCGATCACCCGGTCCCACGGCTTGCTCAGCGACGACAGCGGCACGCTCTTGATTGCACCGAAGGTCTTCTCGGCTTTCTTCTTCTGCTTCGCCTCGCTCGGCTGGTCGCCCACGTACGCGAAGACCGGCTTGTCGCCCGGGTCGCCGCTCTCGGGCACGTAGACCATCACGTGGTCGTAGCGGTAGCGCCCCTTGGTCTCCTTGTCGTCGACCATCGGGTCGTTGAAGCCGCCGACATGGCCGCTCGCCTCCCAGACCTTGGGGTTCTGGATGATGCACGTCTCCACCGGCACGCACCGCACGCGCTCGCCGTTGGGGCCCTTGCGCCCCCAGCAGGGGTTCATGATCATGTCCTGCCACCACGCGTCGCGCAGGTTCTTCTTCAGCTGCGCGCCCAGCGGCCCGTAATCCCAGAACCCGTTGATGCCGCCGTAGATCTCCGACGCCTGGTATACGAAGCCGCGCCGCTTGCACAGCGACATGATGGCGTCCATGGATTTCGCAGTCGACATCTGAGGGTCTCCGGAGAAAAAGGCTGGGATGGTACGGAGCGAACCCGCGCTGGGCCCTGCGCGACCTCGTGTATGCCAGCTAACCGGGCGGGAGCGTCCGGGAGTACGCTGCGGCA
>DASPMT010000315.1:0-8100 GCA_035626935.1 Phycisphaerales bacterium
GCAGCCGGGGCCGCCCACAACGGGTGCGCCGAGGGTGACGTTGGTAAAGGTGGGATTGCCGGTGATGATGAACGACGACCCGCCGGAGGCGCCGATCGCGGTCCCGGTTGCGCTGAAGTTTCCGCCGAGGCTGATCGAGCCTGTCGCGGCGGTGGCGGTAAGGGCCGGGCCGCTGAACGCGCCCGTGAACTCGAGCGTGCCGCCCGTGCGCGTGACGGTCCCGAGCGTCGTGAACGAGCCGCCGAGGCTGAGCGTGCCGCCGTTGATGTTGAACGTGCCCGCGTTCGTCCACTGCGATGCGATCGAGAGCGTCGCGGAGGATTCGGCGGAGACCAGGCCGCCGGCGAGGTTGTTGAACGTGCCGCCGCTGTTGCCGACCGTCAGGCTGCGGCCCGCGCCGGTGGCGCGGATGGTGCCTTGGTTGTTGAGAGTCGTACCCGCCTCGAAGACGATGGACGTGCCGCCCGAGCCGCCGCTGTTGAGCTGCACGCCCGCGCCGAGCGTGAGGGACGCTCCTCCGCTCAGGCGCATGGTGCCGACGTTGACGTTGATCACACCGGTGCCGGTGACGCTCTGGGTGCCGGTGAAGCGGAGGCTCTCGCAGCCCAGCGGGCTGGTGTTGATGATGCCGGCCGCGCCTGTGAAGGTGACACCGTTGGTGGTGTTGAGGATGTTGCAGCCGGTGATGTCGACCGTGCGGCCGAGGGTGAGCGAGCGGATGCTGGGGCTGACGTTGACGTTGACGGCGGTCGCGCCTGCGCCGATGGTTACGTCGTTGGTGGCTCCGGGGAGGCCGACGGGGGACCAGTTGTTGGGGTTGTTCCAGGACGTGCCGTCGCCGGCACCGGTCCAGGCGACCGGCTGGCCGAAGGCGGTCGCGATGAACGTGAGAAACGCAACCGCGGCGACCAGTACAGCGCGAAGAACAGCCATGGCGACCTCCCTGTGCGGTCCCGGGGACCGGTAGTCGAGTGTACCGATAACGGATGGTCCGACAACCAAACCATGCGTAGGAGGGCGGGCCAAGGGCTGAACATCGCGGCGCGATATGCTTGGCACGTTCTCGGGCCTGTCATCCCGCATCGTTCCGGAGCCAACCACGTGAAGATCCGCTTAGCCCTCGCCGTCGGCGCCTGCGCGCTGCTCTCTGCCTGCGCCGGTTCGGAGTCCTCAACATCAGCCGCCGCGAGCGCATCGCCGCGCGCCCTGAGTGCGCCGCTCATCCCGCGGGCGGTGCTGTTTGGCAACCCCGACAAACGAGCCGGGGCTGTCAGCCACGACGGCAAGTGGGTTTCCTGGATCGCCCCTGACGAAAAGGGCGTGATGAACGTGTTTGTGGCGCCGCGGAGCACCCCCGACCGGGCTCGAGCGGTGACGCGCGACTCCAGCCGCGGCATCCGCACCTATATGTGGGCGTACGACAACGCGCACGTGCTCTACATGCAGGATCAGGGCGGCGACGAGAACTGGAAGGTCTACGCGGTGAACGTCAACCATCCGGACCGGTCGGCGCGGGATCTGACGCCGTTTGAGAGCATCCCGGGACCCGACGGCGGGCCGATCACGCTGCCGACGGGCAAGCCGCTCCGTCCCGCGGCACGGATCCAGGCGGTCAGCGAGCGCCACCCCGGCACAGTCGTCGTCGGTCTGAACAACCGGAATCCGCAGTACCACGACCTGTACACGCTCGATCTGGCGACCGGGAAGCTGGAGCTGCTCCTGCAGAACGACGAGTATGCGCAGTTCGTTTTGGATGACGACTTCAACGTGCGCATCGGGGCTGCGCCCAACGCCGGCGGCGGCGTGGACTATGCGCGCAACACGGCGGGCAAGGGCGAGACACCCACGTGGAAGCCGTTCATGTCCGTGGGTCTGGAGGATGCCCAGTCGACCGAGCCGATCGGCTTCGACAAGAGCGGGAACACGCTCTACATGACCGATGGGCGCACGACGAACACCACGGCGCTGGTCGCCGTTGATTGGGCGACGGGGAAGAGCACGGTGCTCGCTCAGGACCCCCGCGTCGATGTCGGCGGCGTGATGGAAGACCCCCGCACCGGGAAGGTGCAGGCCGCGGCATTCGAATGGGACCGCCAGCGGTGGCAGGTGCTCGACTCGTCGATCAAGGGCGACCTCGACTACCTCCGCACGGTCGCCGACGGCGAGGTCACGGTGGCGTCCCGCACCAGCGACGACGGCACCTGGCTGGTCGGGTACACCGTCGATAACGGTCCACAGCGCGCGTACCTCTACGACCGGAGCGTCAAAAAAGCGACGCTGCTCTACACCAACAACAAACGCCTGGAGAACCAGCCGCTGGTGCGGATGCAGCCGGTGGTGATCAAGAGTCGCGACGGGATGGACCTTGTCTCCTATCTGACGCTCCCGCCCGGGAGCGACGCCGACGGGAACGGTGTGCCCGACGCTCCGGTGCCGATGGTGCTGAACGTGCACGGCGGCCCGTGGGCGCGCGACTCGTGGGGTTTCAATCCCACCGCGCAGTGGCTCAGCAACCGCGGCTACGCGTGCCTTGAGGTGAACTTCCGCGCATCGACCGGATTCGGCAAGAAGTTCCTCAACGCCGGCAACCTGCAGTGGGCCGGGACGATGCACGACGACCTGATCGACGCCGTGAACTGGGCGGTCGACAAGCGGGTCGCGCGCAAGGACAAGGTGGCGATCATGGGCGGGTCGTACGGCGGCTACGCGACGCTGGTCGGGCTGACGTTCACGCCAGATGTCTTCGCGTGCGGCGTGGACATCGTCGGTCCGACAAACCTGAACACCCTGCTCAAGAGCATCCCGCCGCACTGGGCGCCGATGATGGAGACGATGGCGCGCCAGGTGGGGGACCCCCGCACGCCGGAGGGCCAGAAGTTCCTGGAGAGCCGCAGCCCTCTGACGTTCGTGGACAGGATCAGCAAGCCGCTGCTGATCGGTCAGGGCTACAACGACCCGCGCGTGAAGTACATGGAGGCCGAGCAGATCGTCAACGCCATGAAGGCGAAGAACCTCCCCGTGACGTACGTGGTCTATCCCGACGAGGGGCACGGCTTCCAGCGCCCGCAGAACCGCATGAGCTTCTACGCGGTGGCCGAGGCGTTCCTGTCGCAGCACCTGGGCGGCCGCATGGAGCCGATCGGAGACGACTTCAAGGGTTCGTCGATCACTGTGCCGACGGGGGCGGAAGGAGTGCCGGGCGTGAAGACAGCGCTTGAGGCGAACAAGGCGGCGAAGTGACCGTCCGGTCGGAGTAAACGCCCAAAGCCCGGCGCGGACGCCGGGCTTTTTTTATTTCACGGGGTTCAAACCGGGCCGCCTCAAGGCCAGATGTGGCTGACCCATGTACCGAACATTCCCCTTCTTGGGGTCGTAGGCTTCCGCCGTGACTCCGTTGATCCGCGCGACTGATCGGGGCCTCTACTGCGAGGCGGGCGGGTTCTACATCGACCCCTGGCAGGCGGTGTCGCGCGCGGTGATCACGCACGGGCACACGGATCATGCCCGGTGGGGACACAAGCGGTACCTGTCGACCCCGACGGGGGCGGTCGTGCTCAACGCGCGGTTCGGCAAGCAGGTGGAGGGGCTGGTGGACGCGTTGCCATACGGGGAGGAGCAGCGGGTCGGCGACGTGGTCGTTTCGCTCCACCCGGCGGGGCACGTGCTGGGGTCGGCGCAGGTGCGCGTGCGGCACGCCAAGACCGGTGAGGTGTGGGTGGTGAGCGGAGACTACAAGACGCAGGACGACGGGGTGAGCGAGGCGTTTGTGCCGGTGCGGTGCCACACTTTCATTACCGAGAGCACCTTCGGGCTGCCGGTCTACGCGTGGCGGCCGCAGAGCGAGGTGATGGCGAAGATGAACGCGTGGTGGCGTGCCAACGCTGATGCGGGAAAGACCTGCATGGTGGCGTGCTACGCGCTGGGGAAGGCGCAGCGGATCATGGCGGGGCTTGATCCGGGCATCGGGCCGATCCTCATGCACGGTGCGCTCTGCAAGTGCACCGACGCCTACCGCGAGGCCGGCGTTCACCTGCCGCCGGTGGGCCACGCAACCCAGGAGCTGGTCAAAAACGCCAAGGGGCGCGCGTTGGTGCTCGCGCCGCCCAGCGCAGTGCGGAGCCCTTGGGCCTTCAACCTGGTGAAGAAGAACGAAGTGAAGGACCTTTCGACGGCGATGGCGTCCGGCTGGATGCAGATCCGCGGCACTCGCAGGCGGCGTTCGCTCGACACCGGGTTTGCATTGTCCGACCATGCGGACTGGCACGGCATCATGTCGAGCGTGGATGCGACGGGCGCCGAGGCGATCGGCGTGACGCATGGAGCGATCGGTCCCGTCGTGCGGTACCTCAACGAGAAGGGGAAGCGTGCCTTCGCGGTGCCGACGCGGTGGGAAGGGGAGGCGGGCGCCGAGGAAGGAGGTGGCAACGGAGAGGGTGACGGCGACGGCCACCCCGCCGCCGATGGCGCAGCACAGGGCACGATCCCTCCGCGCCGCCCGGCGGGCGCTGAAGGCGACCAGTCGTGCAACGACGGTGGGGGTGACGCGTGAAGCGGTTCGGGCAGCTCTTCGAGGAGCTCGACACTTCCACGGCGACGAGCGACAAGGTCGCCGCGCTGGTGCGGTACTTCTCCTCTGCGCCCGCGGAGGACGCCGCGTGGGCGCTGGCGCTGCTGACGGGCCGGCGCATCAAGCGGGCGGTGAACTACAACCACCTTTACGCCTGGGCGTCGGAGGTTTCGGGATATCCCCAGTGGCTGATCGGCGAGAGCCACGCGGCGGTGGGGGACTTCTCGGAAGTCCTCTCCCTCATCCTGCCGCCGCCCCTGGCGCCCGCTGACCTCTCTCTTCGGGAGATCATCGAGGCGCGCATCATTTCGATGGCCAGGCACGACGAGGCGCACAAGAAGGCGACGGTGCTCAAGACGTGGAACCAACTCGATCAGCGCGGCAAGTTCCTTTTTCACAAGCTGATCAGCGGCACGTTCCGCGTGGGGGTGTCGCGCCTTTTGGCTGTGCGGGCGCTCGCCCAGGTGGCCGGTGTACCGCAGGAAGAGATGGACCACCGGCTGATGGGTGATTGGCCAGCGACCGCGGAGTTTTTCAGGTCGTTGATGCGCCCAGTGGAGGCGAAGGGGACGGGGGGCGGGGCGGCGCACTGGAACCCGTACCCGTTTTTTCTGGCCCACCAGCTCGAGGACACGGCGTTCATCGGCGAGAAACTTGGGCCGCTGGCGCTGTGGCAGGCCGAATGGAAGTGGGACGGGATCCGCGGGCAGCTCATCAAGCGGGCGGGGCGTGTTGCGCTCTGGTCGCGGGGCGAGGAGCTGCTGACGGAGCGATTTCCCGATCTCCTTGACGCGGCGGAGCGGCTGGCCGACGGAACGGTGCTCGACGGCGAGGTGCTCGCATGGGAAAACGGCCGGCCGCTCCCTTTCGCGAACCTGCAGACCAGGATCAACAAGAAACAGCCCACCGGCCTTCTCTTCGCCGACGTGCCGGTGATCTTCCGCGCGTACGACGTGCTGGAACGGGAAGGGGAGGATGTGCGGGCCAAGCCGCTGCGGGAGCGGCGGGGCATCCTGGCGGACGTCGTAGGCCGCGCGGCGTCTCCGCTGCTGCAGGTCTCGGAGACCATCGACGCGTCGTCATGGGAGGAATTGGCGGAGCTGCGGGCGGGCTCGCGCGACCGGAACGTCGAAGGGATCATGCTCAAGCACCTCGACTCTCCCTACGGCGTGGGGCGCACCAAGACGACGCTGATCGATTCGGCCACCCGCGCCGGCTGGTGGAAGTGGAAGGTGGACCCGTACCTCGTCGATTGCGTTTTGGTGATCGCCCAGCGAGGCTCGGGGCGACGCGCCACCCTCTTCACGGATTACACGTTCGCGGTGTGGACCGGTCCTGAGCGGGGCGAAGGGGAGCTGGTGCCGATCGCCAAGGCGTACTCCGGGCTTACCGACGAGGAGATCCTGAAAGTGGACGCCTTTGTGCGCGACCACACCACCGGTCGCCTGCAAGGCGGCGGTGGGCGCATCGTCGAGCCGAAGCTTGTCTTCGAGCTCGCCTTTGAGGGGCTGGCGGCGAGCCCGCGGCACAAGAGCGGGATCGCGACGCGTTTTCCACGGATGAACCGCTGGCGAACGGACAAAAAACCCGACGAGGCGGACACGCTGGGGTTCGTGAAGGGGTTGCTCGAGCAGCACCTGCGGAGCGCAAGGGGGAAGGCGTGATCAAGGGAAGCTCAGACCCGCTCGCCCCCGCTCTTGCCTGGTTCGCTTCGCGCGGTTGGTCACCGTTCCCGTTTCAGGAGCAGGTGTGGCGGGGCTACCTGGAGGGAAAGAGCGGTCTCGTGCATGCGCCCACCGGGATGGGCAAGACGCTGTCGGTCGCCGTGGGGCCGATGCTGGAGGAATTGACCCTGCGCGCCGCGGGCGGATCAAGGAGGCGCGAACGCGGCCTCAAGGTGCTGTGGCTCACACCCCTGCGGGCGCTCGCCAACGACACGGCCGAAGCGCTGGCGTCGGCGGCGGAAGGGCTGGGTCTGAACTGGTCGGTCGAGCTGCGGACGGGGGACACCGCCCAGAGCAAGAAGCGGAAGCAGCGGACCGAGGGGTTGCCGAACGTCCTGATCACCACGCCGGAGAGCCTGTCGGTTCTCCTGTCGTACGAGGACCTGTCGGGAGGGGGGGCGGCGGAGCCGGGCGGGCTCAGCGGTGTGCGGGCGGTGGTCGTCGACGAATGGCACGAGCTGCTGGGCACAAAGCGTGGCGTGCAGGCCGAACTCGGGCTCGCACGGTTGCGGGCGATGAGCCCTGAGATGCGCACCTGGGGCTTGTCGGCGACGCTGGGGAACCTGGACGAAGCGATGCGCGTGCTCCTGGGTGCCGGTGCTTCACAAGGGGTGATGGTGCGCGGCCTGGGCAGGCGCAGGTATCAGTTTCGTACGGTCATCCCGCCCGACATCGAACGGTTCCCGTGGGCGGGTCACCTGGGGATCAGGCTGCTGCCGCAGGTGTGCGAAGCGATCGACGCCGCGAACTCGACGCTGCTGTTCACCAACACGCGTTCACAGTCGGAGATCTGGTTCTCGTCGCTGCTCCGCGCGAAGGACGAGTACATGGGGAAGATCGCGATCCACCACGGATCGCTCGACCGCAAGCTGCGGGCGCGCGTGGAAGACGCCGTTCAGGCGGGCGAGCTCAAGTGCGTGGTGTGCACCAGCAGCCTCGACCTGGGCGTGGACTTCGCGCCGGTCGATCAGGTGATCCAGGTCGGATCGCCCAAGGGGATCGCGCGCTTCCTGCAGCGGGCCGGACGGAGCGGACACCAGCCCGGGGGGGTTTCGAAGATCGTCTGCGTGCCGACCCACGCGCTGGAACTCGTCGAGTTCGCGGCGGCGCGGGATGCGATCGCCGCGGAAGAGGGCCCCGTCGATGTGGAGACCCGCCCGCCCCTTCAACTGGCGATGGACGTGCTGGTCCAGCACATGCTGACCCTCGCGGTCGGCGGCGGATTCATCGAAGAGCAGTTGCTGGCAGAGGTGCGCACGACGCACGCGTTCAAGGACCTCTCCGATGCGGCATGGCGCTGGGCGATGGACTACATCCAGCGCGGCGGGCCGGCGCTGACGGCCTATCAGCACTACGCGCGCGTCGTGCAGGACGGACCCGGCGGCAGGTGGCGCATGACGGTGCCCGTCATGGTGCGCAACCACCGCTTGAGCATCGGCACGATCACCTCCGACGCCAGCATCGCGGTGAAGCTGACCAGCGGCAAGCTGCTGGGCACCGTCGAGGAGTCGTTTGTCGGGCGCATGGTGGTCGGGGACGTCTTCGCGTTCTCCGGACGGGTGCTCGAGCTTGTGCGCGTGCGCGACATGACCGCCGTCGTGCGCCCGGCCAAACGCAAGTCGGGCAACGTCCCCTCCTGGCAAGGCTCGCGCATGGCGCTTTCAACCCATCTTGCCGACGCTGTGCGGGTGCGCCTGGGCGAGGCGCACCGGGGTGTGTTCAGGGGGCCGGAGATGGAGGCCGCGGCACCCATCCTCAAGGTCCAGGATTCATGGTCAACTCTGCCGCAGCCGGGCGAACTGCTGATCG
>DASPMT010000316.1:0-3736 GCA_035626935.1 Phycisphaerales bacterium
GAGTGCTGAGTGCTGAGTGCTGAGTGATCAATGCCCTTTGACGAAGGTCTTGAGTGGCTTGCTGACGACGAACTCGTCCCAGAAGGCCTTGAGCATGAACCAGTAGTTGACGTAGCGCAGCGCGTAGAAGGCCGGGATGCTGCTGACGCACTTCCACACGGTGGCGTGCCGGCGCCCCTCGATGAGCACCGGGACGAGCACGGCCGGGATGTCGACGATGTAGAGGAGCAGCCAGAGCGGGTGCACAATCGCCGCCAGCAGCGGGATCATGAGGAAGAGCGTCAGCATCGCCAGGGTGCTGTCCCACAGGGCGACGACGACCATCATCCGCAGGTGGGGGATGTGGAAGAGGCTCTCGCGGTGCACGCGCAGGCACTGCCAGAAGCCGTGGCTCCAGCGCTTGAGCTGCTTGCTCATGAATGCGAAGGTGTGCGGCTCGATGGGGTAGCAGACGGCGCCGGGCACGTGGCGTACGACGCGGCCGCGCTCGTACATCGTCCAGGTGAGGTCCATGTCCTCGCCGACGGTGCGCTCGGACCAGCCGCCGAGCTCGTGGAGCTCCGCGGTGCGGTGGATCGTGAAGCAGCCGGAGGCGATCAGCGGCTTGCGGTAGTAGTCCTGGATCGGCTTGTAGAAGCCGAAGGCGTAGAGGTACTCGACGAAGCGGCCGCGCTCCCAGATGGTGCGCACGTGGCGCGGGAGGACGAAGCCGCTGGCCGCGGCGACGGCGGGGTTGTCCATCGCGGGGAGCATCTTCTCGATCGCGTCGGGGGCGAGTGTGGTGTCGGCGTCGATGGCGAGCACCAGCTCGGTGGCGACGAACCTGACGCCGTAGTTGAGCGCGCTCGCCTTGCTCCCCTTGTTGCGCTCAGGGCGGACGACCTTGACGCCCAGCGAGCGGGCGATCTCGCCGGTACGGTCGGTGGAGCAGTCGTCGATGACGATAATCTCGACGGGCGTGACGGTCTGGGCCTGGATCGAGCGGACCGTGTCGGCGATCGATCCTTCCTCGTTCCAAGCCGGCACCATCACCGTGACGCCGGGAACGAGCGCGCGGTGCGTCTGGTCGGTCGGTTGCGGACGCGGTGTGGGGATGGACGGGGTGACGCGCGTCGGATCGGCCATGGTGGGGGCGGTGGACATCGGGTGGATTACCAAGCCGCCGCTTGGTTGGGCGGGGGGGGGCGGGGTGCCGCGAACGGCCCCTGACCAGGCAAATGACCGGGGTGAGATCGGACGGACGCGGGAGGGCCTCGGCTTTCGGCCGTTCCCTAAGGGTAGATGCACAATGCCGCCCGTCTACTTCTATGTCCTTTGGTCAGACCCGGTGCGTGACGGCGTACCCGGCGGCGGCAAGGGTAATTCCTAAGGTCAGGCTCGCCAAGACGTACGCCGCGGCGGGCATCAGCAGGCCGGCCCGCACCAGGTGCACGGTTTCCATGCCGAAGGCGCTGAAAGTGGTGAAGCCCCCGAGGAGTCCGGTGGCCAGGAGCGGCTGCCAATGGGTGTTGGGTTGGGATGATGCGGAGCCGAGCCATCCCGCCAGCAGCCCGATGAGCGCACACCCGATGAGGTTGACCGCGAGCGTGCCGGTGGGAAAGGCGCCCCACGACGGCTCGGGAGCGTGCGCTACGGGGGTGGGGTTGAGAGCGCCCGCGATCGCGTAGCGCGCGACCGAGCCTGCCGCACCTCCGAGCGCCACGAGCAGCCACTGGTTCATGGCCCGAGTGTACTTCAGGGACACGTCGCGAAGAAGGCGTCGATAAAGACGACGAAGTCGTTGTTGTCGAAGCTGCCGTCTGCGCCGGGCGTGCCGCCGGTGCCGCCGAGGTCCGCGGCCGCGGCGGAGGTGAAGAAGCGGTCGATGAAGACGACGAAGTCGTTGTTGTCCAGGCGCCCGTCAGCGCCGGGTGTGCCGCCGGCGCCGCCCATGTCGGCGGGGCACTGGTAGGGACGCTCGAAGCAACCGATATCGACGACCGGGAGGCCGCCGGCGCCGGTGTCGGTGCGGCGCGGGTCGTCGATCTTGCGTGAGCGGCGGTCGAGGTCGGCGACCTCAGCGCCGGACTCGGCGTTGTTGCCGGCGTCGATCGCGGGCGAAGCGGCCTGAAGGTGGTAGTCGACGGCGCTGACGAACAAGGGGTCGGCGGTCTGGATGGCGGTGCCGCCGGCGTGGCCGCCCTGCACGATGGAGTAGAGGGCGGTGAAGGCACCGCCGACAAGCTGCTCGCCGGTGGTGGCGTTCGCGGGGCCGCGGTTGTTCCAGAGGATGGAGTTGGCGACGCGGACGGCGCTGTTGACGGCGAGGATGCCGCCGCCGCTGACGGCGGAGGTGTTTCCGGCGAAGGTGCAGTTGCGCACGGTGACGGACGACTGCTGGATGTAAAGGCCGCCGCCCCCCTTGGGGGCCATGGTTGCGGTGGCGGTGGAGGTGTTCCCTGTGAAGAGGCAGTTGCTGAAGACGGGCTGGCTGTTGCCGAAGACCTCGACGCCGCCGGCGCGGCCGGCGGTGTTGTTCTCGATGCGGCAGCGTGTCCAGACGGGGTTGCAGAAGCCGGCCATGTCGCAGGCGCCGCCGTAGGCGCCGCCGATGTTCGAGGAGAGCACGCAGTCGGTGAGTGTGGGGCTGCTCTGACGGATGTAGACGGCGCCGCCGCCGAAGGTGGTGCGGTTGTTGATGAAGCGGCAGTTGATGATGGAGGGCGCGCCGCCGCTCAGGACGATGAGACCGGCGCCCTTGTCGCTGTCGAGCCCTTGGCCTCCGACGTTGGCGTAGCCGCCGGTGATGGTAAAGCCGTCGAGGGTGCCGCTCATGTCGGCGCCGGTGGCGCTGAGGACGTGGTGGCTGTTCTCGCCGCGCCCGGTGGTGGTGGGCCAGGCGCCGTCGTTTCCGCTCAAGTCGCCGGAGAGGATGGTGGGGTTGGCGACGGGGTTGCGCTGTTCGGGCTGGCTCTCAGTTCCGGCGAAGCCACCGAGCAGGGTGACGCCGGCTTTGAGGGGGAACGTTGCGGCGCGATCGCCGGTAATCGAGGGGATGTAGCGGGTGGCGCCGCCGGCGACCCAGAGCTGGTCGCCGGCTGAACTGGCGGTGATGGCGCGGGCGAGGGCGTCAGGGCCGCGGAAGGCGTCGGCCCAGCTCGTGCCGGTGTTGGCGCCGGTGGCCAAGTCGGCACGGACGTAGCGGACCTCGGCGTGCGCGCTGGCGCAGACGCCCGCCAGGGTGCAAAGGGTGATCGCCGTCCATTTTTCACGGTTTACGCGCATCGAGACCTCCTGTTTGTCCGACCCGGCGCCCCCGACTCTTTCTGCACCGGTCCGCCCCCGTTCGGCAGAGCTTAGATGCGCAAGGGGGCCGCTGGTTGCCACGATCGGATCGGCAGTTGCCCTCGATCGCGTGCCCGTGAGGTTCCATGACCGGGTGGGCTTTCCCAGACTGCCAGAGGGGGCGCCGGAGGAGAAAAGCTGTCAACTTTGGTGGAAGGGCCGAGACGGCTTGGCGCTTGCGACTTTGGGAGTTCGGCGGCGGCTAGAGTGGAAGTCCCCATGGCCGAGTCCCTCTTTCCATCCCGCAACCGCAACGGCCCGGTGATCGTGGAGATCCCCAAGCTGCTGGACCGCCAGCCGCCGGTGTCGCCCGAGGCTGAGGCGGCGGTGCTGGGGGCGATGCTGATCGACCCCGCGTGCATCGCCGACGTGATGAGCGTGCTGCGCGACGCCGCGGCGTTCTACACCGAGG